>NZ_JAKRNG010000009.1:0-83186 GCF_022347125.1 Helcobacillus sp. ACRRO | reverse complement strand
GTCAACGCGTGTCTCTCGACCGGGCGGCAACACCCCCCGGACCATCAATGGCAGGGCAACAAAGCCATACCCGGCCGAGCGACCAGACCCCGTCCATCGGGGTGCTCACAAGGTAACGGGCTGAGAAGCAGTAGCCCTCCGCCAGGTTCCTGACGATGCCCTGGCGGGTCGTCATGCTCCGGTTCTGCGGTGGGACGGGTTTCGGAGCGATCTGTTCGTTCCGATGCGTCGGCCCGGTCGTCGGCTGCGCGGCGGCCCGGTCACGATCCACGGGAATGGCATCGCCCCGCTGGAGGACGTCACGGACATGATCCGCGACCATCATCAGCACATGTGGATCCGTCGGCTGTTCACCCACGGCCGACGGGGCCGGCATCACCTGGTGCACCACCAGCGGCCACGAAACCACCACCCATCACCACGACTTCCGCACCGCAGCAGAACAGGAAGCAGCAGACCCGCCCGAGCCGGCCGAACCGCCGCCAGCTCGGGAGGGTCGAGCCTCCCCACCGATACCCCGCCGCCGGCACGCTGCTCACCAGCCGCGTTCGCGCCACTCCTCCAAGTGGGGGCGCTCGGTCCCGATCGTCGTGTCTGCTCCGTGACCGGGGTAGACGTGCGCCGAATCATCCAGCACACCGAACAGGCGCTGCTCCACATCCGTGATCAGAGACTCGAAGCGGGCAGCATCACCCTGCGTGGCGCCCACACCGCCTGGGAACAGGGAATCACCGGTGAAGACGTGGTCCCCGTCGGCCCCCTCCCCGCGGAAGATCAGCGCGATCGAGCCCGGAGTGTGGCCCCGCAGCCCCACCACCTCCAGATCGTTCACACCCACACGGATCACGTCGCCGTGCGACACCGTCTGCGTCGTCGGGGTGGGGATGTCCGGGGCGTCGGCCGCGCCCGCCACGGTGCGCGCATCCGTGCTCGCCACCATCGCCGACAGCGCTCCCACATGATCATGATGCACATGCGTGGTGACGATCGTGTCCAGCCGGCCCGTGGCGGAGCCCTCCCGCACCAGCTCCATCAGGCGCGGAAAATCGGCAGCCGCGTCGATCAGCAGCTGCGCGCCCGAGACCCGGCAGGTCAGCAGATAAGCATTGTTGTCCATATCGCCGACGGCGGCCTTGCGGACCGTCAGGGTGCGCAGCTCACGCACATCACTCGGGCCGCCGACCGTCACATCGCCCGTGTACTGGTGGTTGTTCGCGAAAGGGGCGGGGGAGGAGTCCGTGTTCATCATGCCGCGCAGTCTAGCCAGCGGGGGTGCATCACACCTCCGAATCGCCGACGCTGCCGGGCGATACGATGGCTCGGTGAGTGAAGAGCTGATCGTTCGCGGAGCGCGCGAACACAACCTGAAGAACGTCGACCTCGAGATCCCCCGCAACAAGCTGGTGGTGTTCTCCGGCCTGTCCGGCTCCGGCAAGTCGTCCCTGGCGTTCGACACCATCTTCGCCGAAGGGCAGCGCCGCTACGTCGAATCCCTCTCCTCCTACGCCCGCCAGTTCCTCGGGCAGATGGAGAAGCCGCGCGTCGACTTCATCGAGGGCCTCTCACCAGCCGTCTCCATCGACCAGAAGTCCACCAACCGAAACCCGCGCTCCACCGTCGGAACGATCACGGAGATCCACGACTACCTGCGCCTGCTGTTCGCCCGCATCGGCACCCAGCACTGCCCCGTCTGCGACGCCCCCATCGAATCGCAGAGCGCCGAACAGATGGTCGACGCGCTGCTCGACCTCGAGGACGGCACTCGCTTCCAGCTGCTGGCACCCGTGGTGAAGGGCCGCAAGGGCGAACATGCGGACCTGCTGAGCTCCCTGCAGTCCCAGGGCTTCTCCCGTGCCCGCATCGACGGCGACACCATGCGCCTGAACAGCGAGATCAGCCTCGCGAAGACGAAGAAGCACACCATCGACGTGGTGGTGGACCGCCTCGCCGTCAAACCCGACGCCCGGACCCGCCTCACCGACTCCGTGGAGACCGCGCTGCGCCTGTCCGGCGGCACCCTCATCGTCGACTTCGTCGACCGTGCCGAGGACGACCCCGACCGCACCCGCCGCTTCTCCGAGCACCGCTCCTGCCCCAACGAGCACAAGCTCGAACTCGAAGAGATCGAACCGCGGTCCTTCTCCTTCAACGCCCCCTACGGCGCCTGCCCGGAATGCGACGGCATCGGCTCCCGGCTCGTGGTGGACCCCGAGCTCGTCATTCCCGACGACGCCCTCTCGCTCAAGGACGGCGCGATCGCCCCGTGGACCCTCGGCTCCGCCGACCACCATCAGCAGATCATGACGGCCCTGTCCGAGGAGATGAAGTTCTCCATGGACACCCCGTACCGGGACCTGCCTGCCGAGGTGCAGGACGCGCTGATGAACGGGCACAACTTCTCCGTGCACGTCCGCTACAAGAACCGGTTCGGCCGCGAGCGCCGCTACTCCACCGGCTTCGAAGGCGTGATGCACTTCCTGCACCGTCGGCACGAGGACACCGAATCGAATTGGGCGCGCGAACGCTACGAACAGTTCATGCGCACCTCGCCCTGCCCCGTCTGCAAGGGTGCGCGGCTGCGCCCCGAAGTGCTCGCCGTGCGGATCGGCGGGAAGTCGATCGCGGAGCTGTCCGAGCTGCCGATCGATGAGGCGAAGGCGTTCCTCGACGAGCTCAGCTTCACCGACCGCGAACTCGCCATCGCCGACGAAGTCCTGCGCGAAGTCCACGCCCGTCTCGGCTTCCTCATCGACGTCGGTCTGACCTATCTGAACCTGTCGCGCAGCGCCGGCACCCTTTCCGGCGGCGAGGCGCAGCGCATCCGCCTCGCCACCCAGATCGGATCCGGGCTCGTCGGAGTGCTGTACGTGCTCGATGAACCCTCGATCGGTCTGCACCAGCGGGACAACAACCGCCTCATCGCGACCCTGACGCGGCTGCGGGACCTCGGCAACACCCTGATCGTCGTGGAGCACGACGAGGACACCCTCAAGGCCGCCGACTGGATCGTCGACATCGGACCGCTCGCCGGCGAGTACGGCGGCCGCATCGTCCACTCCGGCAGCCTCGCCGCCATGAAGCGGAACCCCGAGTCGCTGACCGGCCAGTACCTCGCCGGCAAGCGGGAGATCCCGGTGCCGCCGGTGCGCCGGCCCATCGACCGGACCCGTCGGCTCACCGTGGTCAACCCGCGGGAGAACAACCTCAAGGGCATGGACGTGTCGTTCCCGCTCGGCACTCTCACCGCCGTCACCGGCGTGTCCGGGTCCGGCAAGTCCACCCTCGTCAACGACATCCTGTACAAGGTGCTCGCCAAGCACCTGAACCGGGCACGCGTGGTCCCCGGCCGGCACACCCGAGTGACGGGACTGCAGCACCTCGACAAGGTGGTGCATGTGGACCAGTCGCCGATCGGCCGCACTCCCCGCTCCAACCCCGCCACGTACACGGGCGTGTGGGACCGCATCCGCACCCTGTTCGCGCAGACCCAGGAGGCGAAGGTGCGCGGCTACAAGGCGGGCCGGTTCTCGTTCAACGTGAAGGGCGGCCGCTGCGAGAACTGCTCCGGTGACGGCACCATCAAGATCGAGATGAACTTCCTGCCGGACGTCTACGTCACCTGCGAAGTCTGCAAGGGCGCCCGCTACAACCGCGAAACCCTGGAAGTCCACTTCAAGGGCAAGAACGTCTCCGAGGTGCTGAACATGCCGATCGAGGAGGGCGTCGAGTTCTTCGACGCCGTCCCCGCGATCCGCCGCCAGCTGCAGACCCTCGTGGACGTCGGCCTCGGCTACGTCCGCCTCGGGCAGGCGGCCACCACCCTGTCCGGTGGTGAAGCGCAGCGCGTGAAGCTCGCCTCCGAGCTGCACAAGCGCTCCAACGGCCGCAGCATCTACGTGCTGGACGAACCGACCACGGGCCTGCACTTCGAGGACGTCAACAAGCTGCTGAAGGTGCTGCAGGGCCTGGTGGACAAGGGCAACACGGTCATCGTCATCGAGCACAACCTCGACGTCATCAAGAGCGCCGACCACCTCATCGACCTCGGCCCCGAGGGCGGCAGCGGCGGCGGTCAGGTCATCGCCGAAGGAACACCGGAGGAGGTCGCCGAGAACCCGGATTCGTTCACGGGGCAGTTCCTGAAGGAGATGCTTCCGTGACGGATCCGTCGAGCTACCGTCCCGCCCGGGGGTCGATCCCGACGGATCCCGGGGTGTACCGGTTCTCCGACCCGGACGGCCGGGTCGTGTACGTCGGCAAGGCGAAGAACCTCCGCCAGCGCCTCTCCTCCTACTTCCAGGATCTGGCGGGTCTGCACCCCCGCACCCAGCGGATGGTGACCACGGCATCCAGTGTGCAGTGGACCGTGGTGTCCTCCGATGTGGAGGCGCTGACGCTGGAGTACACGTGGATCAAGGAGTTCGAGCCGCGGTTCAACGTGAAGTTCCGCGATGACAAGTCCTACCCGTTCCTCGTGGTGACGATGGGGGAGAAGGTGCCGCGGGCGCTGATCACCCGCCGGGAGCGCTCGAAGAGCGACCGGTCGTTCGGGCCGTACGCGCACGTGTGGGCGATCCGCGAAACCCTCGACCTGCTGCTGCGGGTGTTCCCGATCCGCACCTGCTCCGCGGGCGTGTACCGGCGGGCTGAGCGGTCGGGCAGGCCGTGCCTGCTCGGCTTCATCGACAAATGCTCCGCGCCCTGCATCGGGAGGGTCAGCGAGGAGAGGCACCGGCAGCTGGCCGACGGGTTCGTCGACTTCATGGACGGCAACACCGGCAAGTGGATCGCCGATCTGAAGCGCCGCATGGCGAACGCCGCCGCCGAAATGGACTACGAATCGGCGGCGCGGTTCCGCGACGACATTCAGGCGCTGGACACCGTGATGTCGAAGAACTCGGTGGTGCTGTCGGAGGCGACCGACGCGGACCTGGTGGCGCTCGCGTTCGACGACCTGGAAGTGTCGGTGCAGGTGTTCCACGTGCGCGGCGGCCGCATCCGAGGTCAGCGCGGCTGGGTGGCGGAACTGCTGGACGACTCCACCCCCGGTGACATCATGGAGCGGGCGCTGGCCGCCCTGTATGAGGGGACGGATACGCGGGCGCCTCAGGAGATCCTCGTCAGCCACCAGCCGACGGATCCCGATGCGATCCGCGACCTGACCGGCCGACGCACCACCTCGATCCGCATCCCCGTGCGGGGCGAGAAGAAGGACCTGCTGGAGACGGTGACCGCCAACGCGGTGGAGGCGCTGCGGCTCGGGAAGCTGAAGCGCTCCGGTGATCTCACCTCCCGCTCGAAGGCCCTGGAGGATCTGGGGGAGGCACTGGAGATGCAGGATGCGCCGCTGCGCATCGAATGCTTCGACATCTCCCATTCACAGGGCACCAATGTGGTCGGCTCCATGGTGGTGTTCGAGGACGGGCTGCCGCGCAAGAGCGAGTACCGCCGCTTCTCCGTGACCGGTGAAGCCGCCCGCGACGACACCGCCTCCATGCACGACGTCATGACCCGCCGGCTCAAGCACCACCTGAAGGTGAAGGAGCAGAGGGCCAGCGGGGAGCTGCCGACGGATCCCGAGACCGGCGAGAAGGCGCGGTTCGCGTACCCGCCGCAGCTGATCGTGGTCGACGGCGGCCAGCCGCAGGTCGCGGCCGCGCAGCGCGCGTTCGATGAGCTCGGCATCACCGACATCGCACTGGTCGGCATCGCCAAGCGGCTCGAGGAGCTGTGGCTGCCGGACGAGGACTATCCCCTCATCCTGCCGCGCACCTCCGAAGCGCTGTTCCTCATCCAGCGGCTTCGCGACGAAGCCCACCGGTTCGCGATCTCCTACCACCGCTCCAAACGGGGCCGCTCCGTGCAGGAGAGCGCTCTGGACGCCGTGCCGGGGCTCGGCCCGGCGCGGAAGCGGGCGCTGCTGGAGCACTTCGTGACTGTGGACCGCATCCGCAAGGCGGGGGAGGACGAGCTGGCGCAGGTGAAGGGGATCGGCCGCACCCTCGCCCAGACCATCATGGCGACCCTCGCCGCGGATCAGCCCGGACCGGCCGTGAACATGACCACCGGTGAGATCCTCGAGTGATGGAGCCGGTACCATCAGGACATCCATCCCTCACGTGAAGGAGCGCCCGTGACCCCGACGCCAGCGTCCCCGCCGGAAGCCGAAGCACCGGAGATCATCATCATCACCGGCATCGCCGGCGCCGGCCGTGAGACCGCCGCCCATGCCCTGGAGGACATCGGCTGGTACGTCGTCTACAACATCGCGCCGCAGCTGATCCGCCGCCTGTATGACCTGCAGGCGTCCACCTCCGGCCGCGACACCCGGTTCGCGGTCGTCACCGATCCCCGCTCAGGACCGTTCTTCGGTGAGCTGCCGGAGATCATCCGGCAGCTGAAGAAGCAGGAGCTGGATGTGCGCCTCGTCTTCCTCGACGCCAGTGAGGACGTCCTGGTGCGCCGCTTCGACTCCGTTCGTCGGCCCCACCCGCTGCAGGGCGAAGAGGGCGTCATCGAAGGGCTGCGCCGCGAAGCGGACCAGCTGGAGCCGCTGCGCCGCATGGCGGACGTGGTCATCGACACCTCGAACCTCAACGTGCACCAGCTGGCGATCCGCATGCGGGAGACGTTCGGCACGAACGAGGACCGCACCGTCACCGTGAACCTGCTGAGCTTCGGCTTCAAGTACGGCGTGCCCATCGAAGCGGACCACATGGCCGATGTGCGCTTCCTGCCGAACCCGTACTGGGTGCCGGAGCTGCGGGAGAAGCGCGGTGTCGACAAGGAGGTGTCCGACTTCGTGCTGAACGCCCCGAACGCGCGGGAGTTCGTCGACAAGTACGTGGACGCCCTGCTGCCGGTGCTGCGCGGATACAGCGAGGAGAACAAGCAGTTCGCCACCGTTGCGATCGGCTGCACCGGCGGGAAGCACCGCAGCGTCGCCGTCAGCGAGGAGGTCGCGGCGCAGCTGCGGCGACTGGGCCATTCCGTGCGGGTCCGCCACCGGGATCTGGGGCGCGAGTGACCCACCAGAACCAGCGCCGGCAGACCAGCCTGATCCTCGAGCACTCCAAGCCGCGCAGCCGCATGGTCGAAGGGGAGACCCGCGTGGTCGCCCTCGGCGGCGGCCACGGCCTCGCCGCGAACCTGCGGGCCCTGCGGCACGTCGCCCATGACATCACCGCTGTCGTCACCGTCGCCGACAACGGCGGCTCCTCCGGCCGCATCCGCAAGGAGCTGCCGATCCTGCCGCCAGGCGACCTCCGCATGGCGCTGTCCGCCCTGTGCGAGGACTCCGACTGGGGGATCGTGTGGCGGGACGTCGTCCAGCACCGCTTCGAGTCCGACGGCGAACTGAACGGCCACGCCCTCGGCAACCTCCTGATCGCCGCCCTCTGGCAGATGTTCGGCGACCCCATCCAGGCGCTGGACCACGTCGGCGCGCTCCTCGGGGTGCGGGGCCGGGTACTGCCGATGGCTCTGGAACCGCTGGACATCGAAGCGACGGTGACGGACCGCACCGGCACCAGCCGCATGGTGCGCGGCCAGGCCGAGGTGGCGTCCCTGGAAGGGCATGTGGATGAGCTGCGCCTGATCCCGTCGGCCCCCGAGGTGCCCACCGAAGTGCTGGAGGCGATCGCGCGGGCCGACTGGATCATCCTCGGCCCCGGCTCCTGGTTCTCCTCCGTGCTGCCGCACCTGCTGATCCCCGAGATCGTGGAGGCGATCCGCTCCTCGAAGGCGAAGCGGCTGATCACCATGAACCTCACCTCCGACCCCACGGAGACCGAAGGCATGACCAGCACCGACCACCTGCAGGTGCTGATGGACACCGCACCGGACCTCGGCATCGATGCGATCGTCGCCGACCCGACCATGCTGGACGACTCCCTGGAGCTGGTGGAGTTCGCCCAGCAGCACGGCATCTCCTCGATCCTGCGCCAGGTGAGCGTGGGCCGGGGCATTCCGGTGCATGACCCCGTGCGGCTCGCCGCCGCCTACCGCGATGTGTTCGACGGCGTGATCGCCGACGTAAGGGAGGACTGAGATGGCACTGACCCCCGATGTCCGCCGTGAACTGGCCGGTGTCGCCGTCACCCGCTCCAGCGCGAAGAAGGCCGAGATCGCGGCCATGCTGCGGTTCGCCGGCGGGCTCCACATGGAGGGCGGCCGCGTCGTCATCGAAGCGGACCTCGACTCCGAGCGCACGGCCCGCCGCCTGCAGGCCCTCGTCTTCGACCAGTACGGCTTGGCGTCCACCGTCACCATCGTGCAGCCCTCCGGGATCCGGCGCTCCGCCCGCCACCAGGTGCGGTTCGCCGGTGACGGGGCCGTGTTCGCCAAGCAGACCGGCATCCTCGACTCCCGCGGCCGGCCCGTGCGGGGCCTGCCGCCCACGGTGGTCGGCGGCTCGGGGGCCGACGCGGCTGCCGCGTGGCGCGGTGCGTTCCTCGCCCAGGGAGCGCTGAGTGAACCCGGACGCGGCGCCGCCCTCGAACTCGCCTGCCCCGGCAGCGAAGCCGCCCTCGCCATGGTGGGCGCCGCCCGCCGGCTCGGGGTGGCTGCGAAGTCCCGCGAAGTGCGCGGCGCCGATCGCGTCGTGCTGCGGGACGGGGAAGCGATCTCCCAGCTGCTGCGCGCCATGGGGGCGGAACAGGTGGTGAAGGAATGGGACCGCAAGCGGGTGCACCGGGAGGAGCGCGCAGCCGCGAACCGCCTCGCGAACTTCGACGACGCAAACCTGCGGCGCTCCGCCCGCGCCGCCGTCGCAGCGAGCGCGCGCGTGCAGCGGGCCCTGGAGATCCTGGAGGGCCAGGCTCCCGACCACCTCCTCGCCGCGGGCGCGCTGCGCCTGCAGCACCGCCAGGCCAGCCTGGAGGAACTCGGGCGGCTGTCGGACCCGCCGATGACGAAGGACGCGGTTGCGGGAAGGATCCGTCGGCTGCTCGCCCTGGCGGACAGAAGGGCCGCTGAGCTGGGGGTTGAGCCGACGGATGCACACCTAAGTCCTGAAATGTTGAACGGAACGGGCCACTGACCGAACCGGGCCTTCTCATGGGTTGATTCCTGCAGAACTGCGCAGGTCACACTTGGTAGGGTGAGGTCAATCCCTCATCTGGGACGTCAATGCGTACAACGGCGTGCGTGCCACTCCACTTCTTCGCAGCACCACTGCGACTACCTAGGAGGAAACGTGACCATCAAGGTTGGAATCAACGGCTTCGGACGCATCGGACGCGGCTTCCTGCGAGCAGTCATCGCACACGGCGCTGACGTCGACATCGTCGGTGTCAACGACCTCACGGACAACACGACGCTCGCCCATCTCTTCAAGTACGACTCGGTCATGGGGCGCTTCCAGGGCGAGGTCTCCCACACCGACGACACCATGACCGTCAACGGCGACACCTTCAAGGTGTTCGCTGAGAAGGACCCGAAGAACATCCCGTGGGCCGAGGTCGGTGCTGACATCGTGCTGGAGTCCACCGGTCTGTTCACCAAGGCGGAGGACGCCCGCGCGCACATCGAGGCCGGTGCGAAGAAGGTCATCGTGTCCGCTCCCGCCAAGGGCGAGGACGCCACCTTCGTGGTCGGCGTCAACGACAAGGACTACGACCCGGAGAACCACCACATCATCTCCAACGCGTCCTGCACCACCAACTGCCTGGCACCCCTGGCGAAGGTGCTGAACGACGAGTTCGGCATCGAAAAGGGCCTGATGACCACCATCCACGCCTACACCTCGGATCAGCGCCTGCTGGACGCCCCGCACAAGGACCTGCGCCGTGCCCGCGCCGCCGCCCTCAACATGATCCCGACCAAGACCGGCGCCGCCGCTGCTGTGGCGCTCGTCCTGCCGGAGCTCAAGGGCAAGTTCGACGGCTACGCCGTCCGCGTCCCGGTCCCGACCGGCTCCGTTGTGGACCTCACCTTCGAGGCCTCGCGCGAGGTCACCGTCGAGGAGATCAACGCTGCGGTCAAGAAGGCCGCGGAGGGTGACCTCAAGGGCGTCCTCGACTACACCGAGGATCCGATCGTGTCCTCCGACATCGTCGGCGACCCGCACTCCTCGATCTTCGATGCGCTCAGCACGAAGGTCATCGGCAACCAGGTCAAGGTCGTGACCTGGTACGACAACGAGGCCGGCTTCTCCAACCGCCTCGTCGACCTGGTCGAGATCGTCGGCGCCAAGCTCTGATCCGACCCCACTGACAACCGGCCCGTGCGTCTCATTCCGGCAGGAATCGGGCGCACGGGCCGTTGCATTCACCGCCCGCACCACCACAAGGAATACTCGTGCTGAAGACCATCGACTCCCTCGGCGACCTCGCCGGCAAGCGCGTCCTCGTCCGCGCCGACCTCAACGTTCCCCTGGACGGCGACCGCATCACCGATGACGGCCGCATCCGGGCCTGCCTGCCCACCGTCACCGCCCTGCGTGACAAGGGCGCTCGCGTCATTCTGGTGGCCCACCTCGGGCGGCCCAAGGGCGAAGCGGACCCCGCCTTCACCCTGAAGCCCGTCGTCGATCGCCTGTCCGAACTCCTCGGTGCGGACGTCGCGTTCGCTGAGGACACCGTCGGCGACAGCGCCCGCTCCGTGGTCGACTCCCTCGGTGACGGCGACGTCGCCGTGCTGGAGAACGTCCGCTTCAACGCGGGCGAGACCAGCAAGGACGAGGCCGAGCGGCAGGAGTTCGCCCGCCGCCTCGCCGACCTCGCCGACGTCTTCGTGTCCGACGGGTTCGGCGTCGTCCACCGCAAGCAGGCGTCCGTGTACGACGTTGCGCAGCTGCTGCCGGCAGCGGCGGGACTGCTGGTGCAGAAGGAAGTGGAGTCGCTGCGCCGCGTCACCGACGACCCGAAGCGCCCGTTCGTCGTGATCCTCGGCGGCGCGAAGGTGTCCGACAAGCTCGGCGTCATCGAGAACCTGCTGGACCGCGCCGACACCATCATCATCGGCGGCGGCATGTCCTACACCTTCCAGAAGGCGCTCGGCCACGAGGTCGGCAACTCCCTGCTCGAGGAGGAGCAGGTCGACACGGTGAAGGGCTACATGGAGCGCGCCCAGAAGAACGGCGTGGAGATCCTGCTGCCGGTGGACAACGTGGTCGCCCCCGCGTTCGGGCCCGACGGCCCCGCCACCACCGTCGGCTCCGACTCCATGCCCGAGGACCAGGAGGGCCTGGACATCGGTCCCGACTCCGCGAAGCAGTTCGGCGACGCCCTCAAGGACGCCGGCACCGTGTTCTGGAACGGCCCGATGGGCGTGTTCGAGTTCGACCTGTTCCAGGCCGGCACGAAGGCCGTCGCTGAAGCCCTCGCCGAATCGCCCGCGTACACCGTGGTCGGCGGCGGCGACTCCGCATCCGCCATCCGCAACCTCGGCTTCGACGAATCCCGCTATTCCCACATTTCGACCGGCGGCGGCGCATCCCTCGAACTGATCGAGGGCAAGCAGCTGCCCGGCATCGCCGTTCTGGAGGAGAACTGATATGACCCGCACCCCGCTCATCGCCGGCAACTGGAAGATGAACAAGACCCACCTCGAGGCGCAGGCCCTCGTGGAGGACCTGAACGACGCGCTCACGGACCACGACTTCGACGCGGTCGACGTCGCTGTGCTGCCGCCGTTCGTGGACATCCGCACCGTGCAGACCGTCCTGGACGCCGCGAAGTCGTCGATCGGTCTCGGCGCACAGGACATCTCCCAGCACGAGTCCGGTGCGTACACCGGTGAGGTGTCCGCCGCCATGCTGAAGGCCCTGAACGTCACCTTCGCCGCTATCGGCCACTCCGAGCGCCGCCAGTACCACGGTGAGGACGAAGCGATCACGAACGCCAAGGTGAAGGCCGCCCTCGGCGCCGGCATCACCCCGATCCTGTGCGTCGGCGAGCCCCTCGAGGTCCGCCAGGCCGGCACGCACGTGCAGCACACCCTCGACCAGGTGCGCGGCGGCCTCGAGGGCCTGAGCGGCGATCAGGTCGCCGACACGGTCATCGCCTACGAACCGGTGTGGGCGATCGGCACCGGCGAGGTCGCCACCCCGGAGGATGCGCAGGAGGTGTGCGGTGCGATCCGCGGCCTCCTCAGCGACCTGCACGGCGATGACGTGGCCTCCCGCGTCCGCGTCCTGTACGGCGGTTCGGTGAAGTCCTCGAACGTCGCCGACATCATGGCGAAGGACGACATCGACGGCGCCCTCGTGGGCGGCGCGAGCCTGAAGGCCGACGAGTTCGCCGCGCTCGCCGGCAACGCCGCCTGAGAGTCCCGCCTCACCCGCAGACCACGCCGCGCCCGATGCATGACACAGCACCGGGCGCGGCGTAGTCTTGGATGCGACTGTTCGACGTCGAGGAAAGAGTCACCTGCTGCCCATGGACACCCTGAAGATCGCCCTGTTCGTGGTGCTGGCCATCACCAGCATCCTGCTCATCCTGCTCGTGCTCATGCACAAGGGACGCGGCGGCGGCCTGTCCGACATGTTCGGGGGCGGCATCTCCGCGGGCGCCGGCTCGTCCGGCGTCGCCGAACGCAACCTCAACATCCTCACCGTGATCGTCGCCCTCATCTGGGTGGGCAGCATCATCGGCATCGGGGTCATCCAGCGCTTCTACCCCGGCTGATCGCAAGGTACGTCCGTGACAGGGCGCTGCGGGCCGATTCGATGTCCCGCTGCGCCGTCGCGATGAACAGCATGTCCACCACGCTCAGCTGAGCGATCCTGGACGCGGTCGCACCGGAGCGCATCTCCGATTCCTGCGCCGCGGTCAGCAGCACGACGCCGGCCCCCTCCGACAGCGGAGAGCGGCCTGCGTTCGTCACTCCCACGGTCCGCACTCCGGCGCGCTTCGCCGCGGCGAGCACATCGATCGCATCCGTCGTGAACCCCGAATGGGACACGATCACGGCGGCATCGTCGCCGTCGAGCAGCGCCACGCCCGGCAGCCCCTGATGGACGTCGGTGAACGCGACGGCGCTGCGGCCGATCCGCGCCAGCTTCTGCTGCAGGTCCAGGGCCGCGAACGCTGACGCCCCCACCCCGAACGTCACGATCCGCTGCGCGGAGGCGAGAGTGTCGACAGCCCGGCCCAGGGCGTCCAGGTCGAGCTGGTCGGCCGTGTCCTGGACGGCGCGGGCGTCGGCGAACGCGATCTTCGCGACCGTTTCGGCGAGCGTGTCCGAAGCGGACAGATCATTCCCCAGCATCTGCGCCTGCGCATCGCCGGCGAACGATGCGGTGCGGCCCTCATTGAACGCGATCTCGGTGCGCAGCATCGACCGCAGCTCCCGGTAGCCGGACAGGCGCAGTTCGCGGGCGAGGCGGACAGCGCTCGCCTCTGACGACCCGGCCTCGCGCGCCACCTCCGAGATCGTCATCGCGGCAGCAGCCGACGGGTCCGCCAGCAGCAGTCGCGCCACCCGGTCCACGGCCGGAGGCAGTGTGGGACGGGCGTCTCGGATCAGTCGCAGCACCGACGGCCGGTGCTGGTCATGCACGGCGCAGCTCCTCAGCGGCCGTGCGGATCCCGGAGGGGTCGCCGTCACGGGACGGGTCGGGCGGTGCCGCGGCGCGGGCGGCGCGGGCGGACTCGCGGACGGCGGGATCCGTCGGGTCCTCGCCTGCGAGCAGGATGACGAGGGCGGTGCGCAGCTCCCCGTCGCAGGCCCGAAGGGCGGCACGGGCGCCGTCGGCGTCGATGCCGGTGGCGGTGGCGAGGATGCGGGCTGTGCGCTCCACCAGCTTCTCGTTGGTGGCGCGCACGTCGATCATGAGGTTCTCGTAGGTGGTTCCCAGCCGCACCATGGTGGCGGTCGAGAGCGCGTTCAGCGCCATCTTCTGTGCCGTTCCCGCCTTCATCCGGGTGGAGCCGGCGATCGCCTCAGGGCCCGTCGGCAGCAGCACAGCCACATTCGCGAGGCCCGCCAGCGGGGCCGACGGGTTCGCGGAGATCAGCCCGGTGCGAAGGCGGCGGGCACGGGCCGCTTCGAGTGCGCCGCGCACGAACGGGGTGCGGCCGGAGGCGGCGAGTCCGATGACGGTGTCGCATCCACCGCAGTGCTCGGCGATCAGGGCGGCGCCGGCGGCGCTGGAGTCCTCAGCGCCCTCCACGGCGTGGAACATCGCGCTGGGTCCGCCGGCGAGGTGGGCGGCGAAGACGTCGGAGTCGGCGTTGAATGTGGGCAGCAGTTCGGCGGCGTCGAGCACGGCGAGGCGCCCGGACGTGCCGGCGCCGACGTAGTGCACCGTTCCGCCGCTGACGATGGTGTCCACACAGATCTCGGCGAGTTCGGCGATCTGCGCTGCCTGGGAACGGACGGCGTCCACCGAGGTCTGCTCCTCGGCGAGGATGAGGTCGACCGCGTCCGGGGTGCTGACCGTGTCGATGTGTCGGGTGCGCTCGTTGCGCTGCTCCGTGGGGACATCGGCCGCGCTGACTGACGATTCTCCGGCCGCACGTGCCTCATCACCCACCTGCCACAGGTGCGCCACCAGGGGCTCCAGATCGGACGAGGCGGGGCGGGTGGGCGCTGTGACGCGGCGGGCACGCTGGCAGCGCGCGGCGCGTTGGTGCGCGTCCCGCAGCTGCTCGCGGGTGAGGCGGCCGGAGCCGACGGCGCCCAGGATCGCATCATGCGCCGCCGTCAGCAGGTCATGTTCGCGGGCCTGCAGCGGGGAGCCCAGGCACAGAAGGTGCGCGCCCGCTTCCAGCGCCCGGATGCAGCCGTCGCCGAAGCCGGCGGCGTGGGTGACGGCCCCCATATCGAGCGCGTCGGTGACGATGACGCCGGTGAAGCCGATCTCATCCAGGAGGTCTGCGGACCAGCGGGAGAGGGAGGCAGGTCCGTCGCCGAGGGCGGGGACCTCCAGGTGGCCGGTCATGACGGCGTCGACGGCGGCGGCGCCGTCCATCTCCCCGGTCCAGAGCGCAGAGAACGGCTCGGCGTGGTCACTCAGCACCGTGGCGCGGTCCAGGCGGATGGTCGGCATGGACAGGTGGGAATCGGTGTCGGCGTCGCCGTGGCCGGGGAAGTGCTTCGCGCAGGCGGCGACCCCAGCCGAGTGCAGACCGCGGGTGAACGCCGCGGCGTGCCGCAGGGCAGCGGCCGGGTCGGAGGAGAACGCGCGGTGCCCGATCAGCGGGTTCTCCGGGTTCGTGGCGACATCGGCGACGGGCGCGAAGTCCATGGTGATGCCGAGCTCTGCCAGCAGGGCGCCGAGGGCGGCACCGGCACGTGCGGTGAGGTCCTCATCGTCGGCGCGGCCGAAGACGGCAGCCGCGGGCAGCGGGCCCTCATGCCGGCTGGTCTCCGCCTGGGTCAGAGGTGCGGTATCCGTCGGCCGGCCGGGAGGCCCGCCGAATCCGTCACCGTGGCCGAACAGGCGAGTGACGCGCCCGCCCTCCTCGTCGATCGCGATGATGGGGTCTGCTCCGGCGTCCCGGATCTGCGCGCACAGGCGCTGCGTGGCGCCAAGGGTCGGGGTGTTCGGGGCGAACAGGGTGATGCCGCCGAGGCCGGAGGCGAGGGCTGAGCGCATGAAGTCGCTGAGTTCAGTGCCCTCCATCGGGGCGAGGAGGACGCCGAGGACATCAGGGTCCCAATCGGTGCGTGGGCTCATGGCGGGCTCACCCCTTCACGGCTCCGGCGGTGAGGCCGGACGCCAGGTTGCGCTGGACGAGGACGAAGAAGACCACCACCGGCAGGGCGATGATCGTGGAGGCCGCCATGACAGCGCCCCATTCCGCGGTGTTGGTGGTGAAGAAGGTCCGCAGTCCCACGCCGACGGGGTACTTCGAGGAGTCCGTCATGAACGTCAGGGCGAAGATGAACTCGTTCCACGCGGTGATGAAGCTGAACACTGAGGTCGCGACGAGGCCGGGCGCCACCAGTGGCAGCAGGACGGAGCGGAACATGCGCCACCAGGACGCGCCGTCCACGTAGGCCGCCTCCTCCAGCTCCTTGGGGACAGCAGCGACGAAGCCGCGCAGGTTCCAGATCGCGAACGGCAGTGAGAACGCCAGGTACACGATCACCAGCCCGAGCAGGGAGTTCAGCATGTTCAGCGACTTCGCCTGCAGGAAGAGGGGGATCACGAGCGCTTCGAGCGGCACCATCTGCACCACCAGCACCATGATCAGCACCACGGAGCGGAACCGGAACCGGAAGCGCGCCACCGCCACCGCCGCGAGCAGGGCGATGGCGCCGGAGGCGACGACGGTGCCGAGCGCCACCAGCAGGCTCACCTTCACGTACTGCAGGAAGTCCGCTTCCACCAGCACGCGATGGAAGTGGTCGAGGGTGAACCCGGATGGCAGCAGGCCGGCGCCGCGGGCGTCCGCATGGGGGTCCACGGCGGTGCTGAGCATCCAGTAGAACGGGAACAGGGCGTAGATCAGCACCACGGCGATGCCGAACCCGGTGAGGATGCGGCGTGCGGGGGAGGGGCCTCTCACAGGTCGTCCTCCTTCAGAAGAGTCCGCAGGTACACCACGGAGATGACGAGCAGAAGGGCGGTCAGGAGCACGGCGATGGCGGCGCCCATGCCGTAGTGGCCCTGCCCGGCGGCTTCGGTGTAGGACCAGACGCCGAGGTTCATGACGGATCGGTTCGAGCCGTCACCGCCGGGCATGAGGTAGATCTGGGTGAACACTTTGAAGTCCCAGATGGTGGAGAGGATGAGGCACACGGCGAAGATGGGCCGCATGGTCGGCACCGTGACGGAGGCGAAGCGCCGCCACGCGCCGGCGCCGTCCACGCGGGCCGCTTCGTACAGCTCCTTCGGGACCGTCATCAGGCCGGCGAGGATCGTCACCGCGATGAACGGGAACCCGTGGTAGACCACGTTGAGAGCGGCGATGCCGTAGAACGCCCACCGGTTGTTCCACCAGTTGACGGTGTCCGCCTCCAGCAGACCGAGCCACTCCAGCACACCGGCGACGAACCCGGAATGGGGATCGAACAGCCACACGAAGATGTACGTGCCGGTCAGCGCCGGCACCGCCCACGCCACCATGATCGCGGTGGTGCAGATGATGCGCCACGGCGTGGACAGGGTGTTGAGGAACAGAGCCACCACCGTTCCCACCAGCATGGTGGCGGCGACGCACACGGCGGCGAAGCCGATGGTGTTCGGCAGGACCGTCAGCCACAGGTGATCGTCGGTGAGGATCTTCTGGTAGTTCTCCAGACCGATGTACTCGCGTTCGCCGCGCAGGAGGTGGCGCAGCCGGAACTTCTGCAGGGACAGGTCCGCCACGCGGATCATCGGCCACAGCAGCAGCACGCCGAGGGTGATCAGGGCGGGCGCCAGCAGCAGCCAGGGCGGCAGGGCCCGCCGCAGGCGCGCGGCCCGGCTGGGGCGGCGCACCGACGGCGCGGCGGTGGAGGGGGCAGTGCTCAACGGGAACCTCGAGACGAGCGGAATCGGGCAGGGGGGGGGGAGAGTACGGGACGACTGGGCCGACGGGTCAGTCGGCGAAGATCTGGTCCATCTCCTTCGCGGCGTCCTGGCATGCGGTCGCCGCGTCCTTCCCTCCGGTCAGCACGGTGTTCAGAAGGTTCGGGATGGTCTTCTTGCCTTCGACCTGGCCCCACAGTGGGGTGACGGGCACGGACTTGCCGCCTTCGGTCATCTGCTTGGCGAATACGGCGGTGAGGTCATCACCGCTCGTGACGACCTCGTCGAGGGCGGACTGCTCACCGGGGAAGAAGTTGGTCTGCTTCGCCCAGTTCGCGGCGAACTCGCCGGTCGTCATCAGCTTGATCAGCTCGAACGCCAGCTCCGGCTCCTTCGTGCCGGTGAAGCGGCACAGGTGGGAGCCGCCGAGGAAGCTCGGGGCCACCTCGGAGTCCTTCGCGGGGATGGTGAACGCCATCAGCTTGTCGTACAGCTCCGGCGACTTCTCCTTGATGGTGGCGGGCACCCAGGAGCCCGTGATGAACATGCCCACATCGCCCTTCTGGAACGCGGCGAGGGCGTCGGTCTCCTTCCAGGTGGAAGCGGCGGGGGTGGACAGCTTGTGCTTCAGCGCGATGTCCGTGTACCAGGTGACGCCCTCCACGGCGGGGGAGTCGGCGATGGCGGCCTTCCAGGTGTCGCCGGACTGCTTCGCGATCTCGCCGCCGGCGCCCCAGATGAACGGCAGCAGGCCGAACGGGGAGCCGCCGGAGATGGGGAACGGGATGGTGGAGGGGTCCTTCTTCTTCAGGGCCCGGGCAGCGTCGAGCAGCTCCTGCCAGTTGCCGGGCTGCTTGTCGACACCGGCTGCGCTGAGCAGGTCCTTGTTGGCGAGGAAGGAGCGGACACCGGCGTACCAGGGGGCGCCGAACACCTCGCCCTCAAGCGTGGCGGACTCTTCGAGGGCCTTGACGTACTTTCCGCTGAGCCCGGCCTCCTCGAGTTCGTCGCCGATGGGGTCGAGGCCGCCGGCGTCGGCGAACTCGGGGGTCCAGGTGGTGCCGACTTCGGCGACGTCCGGGGCGCTGTCCCCGCCCATGACGTTGACGAACTTGTCGTGGGCGCCGTCCCAGGGCTGCACTTCGACCGTGAGGTCCGCCTGGGTCGCCTCCTTGAACTTCTTCTTGAGGTCGGCGATGTAGGCGTCGGTGGAGGGGTTGGTGCCCTCCATGATCCAGAGGGTGAGGGTCTTGCCCTTGCCGTCGGTGCCGCTGCCCTTCGAGGAGTCGGAGCCGCAGGCCGCGAGGCCGAGGGCTGCGGCGCTGGCTGCGCCGCCTGCGAGGACTGTCCGCCGTGCAATCATGAGATCTCCTTTGACCCGACCGGTGCTGAGCTGTCACCGACCGCGAAGTGAAAATAAGTTTTATCGACTCGCGATGGACTGCAAGTTACCATGATCGGGTTGTGACGTCGAGAGGAGGATCACATGCCGCGCTTGATCCTGGGGGCCGACATCGGCGGCACCAGCACCCGCCTCCGCCTCACCCGCGGGGAAGTCCGCGTCGCCGAGCGCAACGGCGGCGGCTGCAACATCCGATCCTCCGGGACTGACGCCGCCGGGCGTGTCGCCGACCTCCTCACCGAACTCGCCGGGGACGCCCGCGCCGCGGGGGAGGACCTCGCGTCGGTGGAGGCGGCGGTGCTCGGTGTTGCGGGCGCCGGGCCGGCACGGCACGCGGAGGTCAGCGCGCTCCTGCTGCCCGCTCTCGCGCGGGCGGGCGTGCCGGCCGGGGTGGGCAGGGTGGTCGATGACCAGGTCACCGCGTTCACCGCGGGTGCCGGCCGGGTGGGGGCCGACGGGTTCCTGCTGCTCGCCGGCACCGGCGCCGCCGCGGCTCGGTTCGAACAGGGCCGGATGGTCGCCCGGGCGGACGGCATGGGCTGGCTGCTGGGGGACTGCGGCTCCGCCGTGGACATCGGCCGACGGGTGCTGCGCGCCGCCGCCGCCGATCTCGACCACCGAGGCCCCGCCACGGCGATGACTGCGCGGGTGCTGGAGGAGCTCGGCATCGCGGGCAGCACCAGGCCCGCGGGCAGCGGGGACGCGGTGGATGTGCGCCAGGCGCTGATCCAGGCGGCGGATCCGCTGACGCCCGCCCAGTGGGGCCGCTTCGCCCGCATCCCCGGCAGCTGCGCGGGGGATGTGGTCGCGCAGAGCATCATCGACGGCGCCGCGAGTGACCTCGTGGCGACGCTGGACGCGCTGGGTGCACCCGTCGGCGCCCTCGTGGTGCTGGCGGGCGCTCTGCTCGCCGCCGACACCCC
Organism: Helcobacillus sp. ACRRO; assembly: GCF_022347125.1. Lineage (NCBI taxonomy): Bacteria > Bacillati > Actinomycetota > Actinomycetes > Micrococcales > Dermabacteraceae > Helcobacillus > Helcobacillus sp. ACRRO. The sequence continues at coordinate 63,457 of NZ_JAKRNG010000009.1, read as the reverse complement.
GATCACGCGGAGGGTTGAGCAGGCGCTGGCGGCGCGGGGCCTGCAGACGACGCGAGCAGCAGAGCCCGTGGAGGGGGCGCTGCTGCTCGCGCAAGCGGATGAGGACGGGTCAGTGCTCGATCGCTGAGGCCGCCTCCGGATCAAGGAACCAGGTGGTGGAGACGGTGCCGCGCACGGCGGACGCCGGCAGGTTCACCGGGTCGATGTCGCCGTGGGCGCGGGCCGCGAACTCCGCCTTCTCCTCACCGGCCACGAGGAACACCACGTGGCGGGCCGCGTTCAGCATCGGCCACGTCAGCGAGATCCTCTCCGACGGCGGCTTCGGCGAGTTCCGCACCGACACCGCGGACCGGGTCGCATCGCCCGCGTCCTCATGATCGGGGAACAGGGACGCGATGTGCCCGTCCTCGCCCATGCCGAGCAGGACCACGTCGAAGAATGCGCGCTCCTCGTCGGTCTCCTCCGTGTGGGCGCTGTCCGCTCCCAGCAGGGACAGCTGCTGGCCGTACCAGGCGGCGGCGTCGTCCAGTTCCATGCCCATGTCGCTGGCCGGCATCGAGTGCACGTTGTACACGGGGATGCCAGCGGTCAGCGTCAGCGCGGACAGGGCCGGGCGGTCGTTGCGGTCGTCGGACTTCGTCTCCACGAACCGTTCATCGCCCCACCAGACGTGGACCTTCGAGGCGGCCACATCGGTGGAGTGCAGCAGTTCGCCGATGCGGCGCGCGACCTGCGTGCCGGTTCGGCCACCGGTCATCGCGATGTGGGCGATGCCGCGCTCACGGACCGCTTCGTCGATCATCTCCACGGAGAACTGCGCCGCATGCTCGATGAGGTCGTCCTTGTCCTTCACCCGGATGTCCGACGGCGCCGGCTTGCCGGTCGCGAAGTCCTTCACATCCACGTGGTGGGGGAACGCCGCGGTCAGGACCCTGCCGTAGATGTCGTCCGCATCGAGGCGACGCAGTTCCTCACTGAGGAGGTCGTGCATGGTCCGCACCGGCATCGTCACCGACTGGTCATCGGTCTCGCCGGGGGTGGACACGATCACCGTGTGCGGGGAGACGCGGCGCAGCGTGATGTCGCCGTCCTCACGGTGCAGGGTGATGGAGATCAGACCGAAGTCGCCGTCGGTGTCCTTCACCGTCACCGGTACGCACAGGAAGTCCGCGAGCCACTGCCGCATCAGGGTCACCGTCGGCTTGTTGAGCTTCCCCTCGATGGTGACGGCGGTTGGGGCGCTGATCGGCGGCTGCTCGTACGCGGCTGCGAGCAGTCCCCGCCAGTTCGTCAGGCGGCTCCAGCACAGGTCCGTGTCGCCGGGATGGTAGTTGTGCGACAGGCGGCGGATCACCGCGTCCGGGTCGTCCGCGGCGAGCGCATCGGTGATGCGGCGGGTGGACAGCGCCCCCACCACGTCCTGGCTGGGGCACACCGGCGGAGACGCCGACCACCAGGTGACGATCGGCGCATCCGGCAGCAGCAGTGGGGTGATCAGCGTGTCCATGCCGTTGACCACCAGGCCCGACGGGCGCAGCACGATCAGCTCACCGGCGCCGGCGTCGGCACCGACGCGGACCTCCGCGTCGAGCGCGTTGCGGTCGGTGTCGCCCTGCGGCACGATCACGATGATCCGCGCCGGATGCTCATGCGAAGCGTGGACGGCGACATCGATGCTGTCATCCAGGTGGTCCTCCGGGGAGATCACCACGAGAGTGGCGACCCGGCCGAGCGTGACCAGGCCCGTGTCCTCGCGCAGTTCGATCAGGACCCGGCTCACCTCGGACGTGGTGGTGTCCTTCATCGTGTGGATCATGGGCGCCTCCAATGCCGTCCGTCGCGGGCGAGCATGTCATGCGCCGTCTGGGGGCCCCAGGTGCCGGCGCGGTACGGGCTGGGCGGCATGCTCTCCGCCCAGAACTCGGTGACGGGATCGAGGATCGCCCAGGACAGCTCCACTTCCCGCTGGCGCGGGAAAAGTGGCGGGTCGCCCAGCAGCATGTCCAGGATCAGACGTTCGTACGCCTCCGGCGACTCCTCCGTGAAGCTGGAGCCGTACACGAAGTCCATCGAAACGTCCCGCACCTCCATCTGGGAACCCGGCACCTTCGAACCGAACCGCATCGTCACACCCTCATCCGGCTGGATGCGGATCACGATCGAGTTCTGCCCGAGGTCCTTTGTGTCCGTGTCGTTGAACGGGAGGAACGGCGCAGACTTGAAGACCACGGCGATCTCCGTGACCCGTCGGCCCAGGCGCTTGCCGGCGCGCAGGTAGAACGGGACACCCGCCCAGCGGCGCGTGTTGACGTTCAGCTGCATCGCCGCGAACGTCTCCGTTTCGGAGTCCTCCGGGATGCCCTCCTCCTCCAGGTAGCCCTTCACCCACTGGCCGCCCTGCCAGCCGCCCACGTACTGGCCACGGGCCGTGGAGGTGGCGAGGTCACCGGGCAGTTCGACCGCGGCAAGGACCTTCTCCTTCTCGGCGCGCAGGTCCGCGGCTTCGAACGAGATCGGCTCCTCCATCGCGGTCAGCGCGAACAGCTGCAGGAGGTGGTTCTGGATGACGTCGCGGGCGGTGCCGATGCCGTCGTAGTAGCCGGCGCGCGACCCGATGCCGATGTCCTCAGCCATCGTGATCTGCACGTGGTCCACATAGTTGGCGTTCCACACCGGCTCGAACATCTGGTTGGCGAAGCGGAAGGCGAGGAGGTTCTGCACCGTCTCCTTGCCGAGGTAGTGGTCGATGCGGAAGACGTCCTCCTCATCGAACACCTTCTCCACCACGTCGTTCAGTTCGCGTGCGCTCTCGAGGTTGTGCCCGAAGGGCTTCTCGATGACGACGCGCCGCCACGACCCGTTCTCCGACGCGTTCAGGCCGGAGTTCGCGAGCTGCTCGCAGACCTGAGGGAACGCCTTCGGCGGGATCGACAGGTAGAACGCGTGGTTGCCGCCGGTGCCGCGGGTCTCATCGAGCTCCTTCACCACGTCGGTGAGGCGCTCGTACGCGGCGGTCTCATCGAACTCGCCGGTGACGAAGCGCAGGCCGCCGCGCAGCTGGTCCATCACGCTCTGGCGGAAGCCGGTGCGGGCGCCCTCCTTCACCGCCTCTTCGACATAGTCGGCGAAGTCCTCATGCGACCAGTCGCGGCGCCCGAAGCCGACCAGGCCGAAGCTCGGCGGCAGCAGGCTGCGGTTCGTGAGGTCGTAGATCGCCGGCAGCAGCTTCTTCTTCGCGAGGTCGCCGGTCACACCGAACATGACCATCGAACTCGGTCCCGCGATCAGCGGCAGGCGCCGGTCGCGGGGATCGCGCAGGGGGTTGTTCACTCGTGTCCTCCCGGTCGGCGCGCTCAGGCGTTCTCGGACGGCCGAGCGGAGCCGACGGTGTCCAGCAGCTCACCCCAGGCGTCGACGAACTTCGACACGCCTTCGGACTCCAGCTGTGCGAACACGTCCGCGAGGTCGATGCCGGCCTCAGCGAGGCGGTCGAACAGCTCCTCCGCCTTCTCCTCCTCATCGGCGGCGCTTGCGACGGTGAGGCGGCCGGAGGCGTCGCCGTGGTCGGCGAACGCGTCCAGGGTCTTCTCCGGCATTGTGTTCACCGCCGGGTCGGTGACGAGCTCGTCCACGTAGAGGGTGTCGGAGTAGTCTTCGTTCTTCACACCGGTGGACGCCCACAGGGCACGCTGCACATTCGCGCCCTTCTCCTTCAGCGCACCGAAGCGCTCCGAGGAGAACTCGCGGGCGTACAGCCCGAACGCGGCGCGACCGTTCGCCACGGCCGCCTTGCCGAGCAGTTCGAGGGCGTCGCCGCCGATCTCCTCCAGGCGCTTGTCGATCTCCGTGTCCACGCGGGAGATGAAGAACGAGGCCACCGAATGGATCGTGGCGAGATCGCGGCCGGCCTCTGCCGCCTTCTCCAGGCCCTCCAGGTAGGCCTCGATGACCTCCTCGTAGCGGGCGACGGAGAAGATGAGAGTGACGTTGACGCTGATGCCGCGGGAGATCACTTCGGTGATCGCCGGCAGACCCTCGAGGGTCGCCGGGATCTTGATCATGACGTTCTCGCGGTCCACCAGGTCGTACAGGCGCTGCGCCTGCTCGATGGTGGCGTCGGTGTCGTTGGCGTGGCGCGGATCCACCTCGATGGAGACGCGGCCGTCGTACCCCTGGGTGGAGCGGTACAGGTCCATGAAGACGTCGCAGGCGTCGCGCACGTCATCGGTGGTGAGTGCTTCGATGATGCCGTCCACGTCGCGGCCGTCGGCGTAGAGGCCTGCGATCGCGTCGTCGTAGTCCTTCGAGCCGGAGATCGCGCTCTGGAAGATCGACGGGTTCGTGGTCACACCGACCACGTTCTTCGAGGCGATCAGGTCCTTCAGGCCGCCGCTGGTGAGGCGGTGGCGGGAGAGGTCGTCCAGCCAGATGGAGACGCCGGCATCGGACAGGGCCTGAGTGTTCGGGTTCTGAGCCATGGGTTCCCAGTCCTTTCGGGAGGGTCGTCGGGTGAGCGGGATGGTGCGGGTCAGTTGCCGGCAGCGGCGAGGGACTCCTTCGCCGCCTTCATCACGTTGTCGGCGGTGAAGCCGAACTCCTCGAACAGCAGGGCGCCGTCGGCGGACGCGCCGTAGTGCTCGAGGGAGACGGCGCGGCCGGCGTCGCCGAGGTAGCGGTGCCATGGCATCGCAATGCCCGCCTCGACGCTGACGCGCGCCTTCACGGAGCTCGGCAGAACCGATTCGCGGTACGCCTCGTCCTGCTCCTCGAACCACTCCATGCACGGCATGGACACGAGACGGGTGGGGATCCCGTCGGCCTCCAGCTTCTTCTGCGCGGCAGCGGCGTGCTGCACCTCGGAGCCGGTGGCGATGAGGATCAGCTGGGGCTCAGCCGACGCCTCCTTCATCACGTACGCGCCCTTGGCGAGACCGGCGGCGTCGGCGTACTCCTCGCGATCGAACGTCGGCACCGCCTGGCGGGTCAGAATGAGGCCGACGGGGCCGCGGTCCCGCTCCAAGAGGGCCTTCCACGCCTGAGCGGTCTCGGTCGCGTCAGCGGGCCGCACGATCGACAGGTTCGGGATCGCACGGTACGCGGCGAGGTGCTCGACCGGCTGGTGCGTGGGGCCGTCCTCACCGAGGCCGATGGAGTCGTGCGTCCACACGTAGGTGGAGGGCACGTTCATCAGGGAGGTGAGGCGGACAGCGCCGCGCATGTAGTCGGCGAACTGGAAGAAGGTGCCGCCGTACGGGCGGGTCAGGCCGTGCAGCGAGATGCCCGCGAGGATCGAGCCCATCGCGTGCTCACGGATGCCGAAGTGCAGGGTGCGGCCGAACGGATTGCCGGAGAAGTCCTCGGTCTGATGTTCGGTCGGGATGAACGACGGCTCCCCCTTCATCGTGGTGTTGTTGGAGCCGGCGAGGTCAGCGGAGCCGCCCCACAGCTCAGGAACCACATCGGCGAGGGCCTCAAGGATCTTCCCGGAGGCGGCGCGGGTGGCGATGCCCTTCTCATCGGCGTCGAAGGCGGGCAGGGCGTCGGTGAGGTCCGGCAGTTCACGCTTCTGCAGACGCTCAAGCAGCTCGGCCTTCTCAGGGTTCGCGCTCTTCCAGGCGTCGAACTTCTTCGCCCACTCATCGCGCTCGGCCTGGGTCTTCTCACCGCGGGCGCGGGTGTGCTCGAGCACCTCGGGGGCGACCTCGAAGTCCTTGTCGGGGTCGACCCCGATGTTCTCCTTCAGGCCGCGGATCGCTTCGGCGCCGACGGCGGAGCCGTGGACGGACGCCTTGCCCTGCACGCCCGGCAGCGGCCAGCCGATCATGGTCTTCAGCTGGATGAAGGTCGGCTTGTCGGTGACCTTCTTGCCGTCCTCGATCGCCTGCTTGAGCGCGGCAACGTCCTCGCGGTACTGGCCACCGTTGCGCCAGTCCACGGTGCGCACATCCCAGCCGAGCGCTTCGTACCGGGCGGCGACGTCCTCGGTGAAGGCGATCTCGGTGTCACCCTCGATGGAGATCTCGTTGTCGTCCCAGATCACGACGAGGTTGCCGAGCTTCTGGGTGCCGGCGAGGGAGCTGGCCTCGTGGGAGACGCCCTCCTGCAGGTCGCCGTCGGAAGCGATGACGTAGGTGAAGTGGTCGAACGGGCTCTCACCGGCGGGAGCGTCCGGGTCGAGCAGGCCGCGCTCACGGCGCTGCGCCATCGCCAGGCCAACGCTCATGGCGACGCCCTGGCCGAGGGGACCGGTCGTCACCTCGACGCCGTCGGTCACGAAGTTCTCCGGGTGGCCGGGCGTCTTGGAACGGAAGGTGCGCAGCTGCTTGAGGTCCTCGAGCTCGAGGCCGACTCCGGCGAGGAACAGCTGGGCGTACTGGGTGATGCTGGAGTGGCCGGCGGAGAGCACGAAGCGGTCTCGGCCCAGCCAGTTCGGGTCCTTCGGGTCGTACGCCATGACGTCCTGGTAGAGGAGGTAGGCGGCCGGGGCGAGGCTGACGGCGGTGCCGGGGTGGCCGTTGCCGACCTTCTCGACGGCGTCCACAGCGAGGGTGCGGGCGGTGTCAACGGCGCGGCGGTCGAGGTCGGTCCAGCCCTCGGGAGCGATGAAGTCAGTGGTCATGAACAGTTTCCTTTCGGGAGTTTTCGGCTCGGCCCGCTCGCGGCCGCCGATGCGGCGGGGGCGGAGGAGGAGCTCAGGCATCAGCGCATCCGAGCCTAACGCTTCCCACTCGGCTCACTCTGCGAGGTCCACGTCTCGCGCACCCTCTCATCACGGCAGGGCCGGGACCGAGTGGGCGTGACGTGCAACGCCCCTCAGATGCTGGCCCACCAGCGCAACCGCCGATACACTGGCCGGGCCCGTGGCCCTTGGAGCGCGGGTGTGTCGGACAGCGAGAAGACGAGGTCGGTGACGTGACGAAACCCGTGGACAGCCCAGTGCAGGCAGGGCCCGCCGCACCTGAAGCAGTGCAGGTGAGCGCGCCGCAGCGGCCCCGGTCCGTCAAGCGCACCGTGCTCAACTACGTGGCGCTGACCAAGCCGCGCATCATCGAGCTGCTGCTCATCACCACCGTGCCCACCATGTTCCTCGCGGCCGGTGGCTTCCCGCCGTTCCTGCTGATCCTCAACACGATCATCGGCGGCTACCTCGCCGCCGGCGGCGCCAACGTGCTCAACATGTTCTTCGACCGCGACATCGACGCGAAGATGAAGCGCACGAAGAACCGTCCCCTGGTGACCGGTGAGATCAGCCCCCGCGCCGCCGTCATCTTCGGCCTGGTGCTCTCGGCGCTGTCCACCGTGTACCTGTGGGTGCTGGTCAACGCCGTGTCGGCGATGCTCGCGCTCGGCGCCATCGTCCTGTACGTGGTGTTCTACACCCTGATCCTCAAGCGACGCACCAGCCAGAACATCGTGTGGGGCGGCGTCGCCGGCTGCATGCCCGTGCTGATCGGCTGGTCCTCGGTGACCGGGACCGTGTCCTGGACCGCGTTCCTGCTGTTCCTCGTCATCTTCTTCTGGACGCCGCCGCACTACTGGCCGCTCGCGGAGAAGTTCACCCGCGACTATGAACGCGCCGGTGTGCCGATGCTGCCGGTCGTGTCCTCCCGCCGGAACGTGGCGGTGCAGATGATCGCCCACACCGTCGCCATGGTCGCCTGCTCTCTCGCGATCATCCCTCTCGCACCGACCGGCCCGGTGTACGCCGTCGCCGCCATCGCCGTGGGCTCCTGGTTCCTCGCCCTGATCATCCGCTACGCCGTGCGGGTGTTCCAGGGCCGCACCGGCCGCGACCTCCACCCGATGGGGGTCTTCCACGCCTCCATCACCTACCTGACGCTGCTGTTCGTGGCGCTCGCGCTCGACCCGTTCCTGCGCTTCTGAGCCCCACCACCGGCCCCATGGACGAGCCCCTGCTCCGTGGATTCCTCACCCACATCCGCGTGGAGCGGGGGCTCGCCGCCAACACGGTCCGCGCCTACCAGCGCGACCTCACCCGCTACGCCCACTACCTCCGCAGCCAGGGCCTCGGCATCGCCGACGCCGGCAGCGAGCACATCACCGCCTTCCTCCAGGTCGTCCAGGAGGGGGCCGACGGAGGCCGTGCCCTCGCAGCGTCCTCAGCGAGCCGCATGCTCGCCTCCATCCGAGCCCTGCACCGGTTCGCGGAGGAGGACGGTGCGCGCAGCGATGACCCGTCGGCCCGTCTCACCGGTCCGGCGCGCCCCCTCGACCTCCCCGAAGCGCTCAGCATCGACGAGGTCGCCCGCATCATCGACGCCGGTTCCGGGCCGTTCACCGGCCGCCTCGCCGAGGAGCGGTCCCTGCGCAACCGGGCGCTGCTGGAGATCCTGTACGGCACCGGTGCCCGCATCAGCGAAGCGATCGGCATCGACCTCGACGACCTTCTGCTGGAGGAGAGGGTGCTGCGCCTGCACGGCAAGGGCGACAAGCAGCGCGCCGTCCCGCTGGGGTCCATGGCGATCGACGCCGTCACCGCCTACCAGGTGCGGGCCCGTCCCGTGTTCGCTCAGCGCGGCACCGGCGGCCCAGCCCTGTTCCTCGGCCACCGCGGCACCCGCCTCACCCGTCAGGCGGCGTTCACGATCGTGCACGACGCCGCTGAAGCAGCCAAGATCCCCGCGCAGGTCAGCCCGCACACGCTGAGGCACTCCTACGCCACCCACCTGCTGCAGGGCGGCGCCGATGTGCGCACCGTGCAGGAGCTGCTGGGGCACGCCTCGGTCACCACAACGCAGCTCTACACGCACGTGACACCGGACGCGCTGCGGGAGGTGCACGCCCTCGCCCATCCCCGGGCGCTGGACGCACCTTCGGCAGGTACGATGAACAACTGCACACCGACCGACGAGAATCAGGGAGCGACGTGAAGGACAGAAACGAACTCGAGCTCGAGCTCAGCTACGGCCCCACGGGGCGCCCGCTGCCCGAGTTCCCCGAGCCGACTCCTCTGGACTCCCACGGACCCGCCCGCATCATCTCGATGGTCAACCAGAAGGGCGGGGTCGGCAAGACCACCAGCGTCATCAACCTGGGCGCCGCTCTCGCCGAGTACGGCCGACGGGTTCTGCTCGTGGACCTCGATCCGCAGGGTGCGCTGTCCGCCGGCACCGGCATCAACCCGTACGACCTCGACGTCACCGTCTACAACCTCCTGCTGGAGCGCGAGCACGACATCCGGGACGTGATCCAGGAGACCGGCACGGAGAACATGGACGTGCTGCCGGCGAACATCGACCTGTCCGCTGCGGAAGTGCAGCTGGTCAACGAGGTGGCCCGCGAGATGGCCCTCGCCCGCGTGCTGCGCCCCGTGGTCGACGACTACGACGTCATCATCATCGACTGTCAGCCGTCGCTCGGACTGCTCACCGTCAACGCCCTCGCCGCCAGCCGCGGCGTCATCATCCCGCTGGAAGCGGAGTACTTCGCACTGCGCGGCGTCGCACTGCTGGTGGAGACGATCGAGAAGGTGCAGGATCGCATCAACCCGGCGCTGGAGATCGACGGCATCCTGATCACCATGTTCGATCCGCGCACGCTGCACGCCCGCGAAGTGTGCGCCCGCGTGGTCGAAGCGTTCGACGACAAGGTGTTCCACTCCACCATCAACCGCACCGTGAAGTTCCCCGACGCCTCGGTCGCCGCCGAACCGATCATCTCCTTCGCCTCCTCCACGAAGGGCGCGGACGCCTACCGTCAGCTCGCCCGTGAACTCATCGCCCGGGGGAGCGCTGCCTGAATGACCCAGCCGAAGCGTCGCCGTCGCTCCAGCGACTTCACCGCCCCCAAGCAGATCCGCCTGCGCGACTCCGACGGCGCCGACCGTCCCGCTCCCGCGAAGGACGAGGACCTCGAGGACTTCGGCGGCTCCTGGGGCCCCGAGCCCGGTGACCAGGGGCCGACGGGGGAGCGGCTGCAGAAGATCCTCGCCCGCGCCGGCTTCGGGTCCCGCCGCGCCTGCGAAGCGCTCATCGCCACCGGCCGCGTCGCCGTCGACGGCGAAACGGTCACCACGCAGGGCGTCCGTGTGGACCCTGAGACGCAGGTGGTGCACGTGGACGGTCGCCGCCTGCAGCTCGACGACACGAAGCTGACGATCGCGCTGCACAAGCCGCCGAAGGTGATGTCCACGATGGACGACCCGGAGGGCCGCCGAAGCCTCAGCGAGTTCGTCGAGGAGTACCCGGTGCGGCTCTACCACGTGGGCCGGCTCGACTACGAGACCGAAGGGCTGCTGCTGCTCACCAACGACGGGGAGCTCGCCCACCGCCTGATGCACCCCAGCTTCGAAGTGTCCAAGACGTACGTCTGCCGCTTCGACCTCGACGCCCCGGAGTTCCCCCGCGGCATCCTCAAGCGGCTGCGCGACGGCATCGACCTGGAGGACGGCTCCGCGACCGCGGACCGCGCCGCCCTGCTCGCCCACAACGGCAGCGAAGCGCTCGTGGAGATCACCATCCACGAGGGACGCAACCGAATCGTTCGCCGCATGTTCGAGGCCCTCGGCCACCCGCTGACGGGCCTGGTGCGCACCCGCATCGGCCCCGTGCTGCTCAACGACCTGAAGTCGGGCCAGTCGCGTGAGCTCACCGGCAAGGAGCTCGGCACCCTGATGGCGAGCGTCGGCCTGTGACCGTCCTGGTCATCGGCGCCGGGCTGATCGGCGGCTCCGTCGGCCTCGCCCTGCGTGCCCGCGGCCGCGAGGTCCTGGTCCGCGACTCCTCACCCGGCACCGCCCGCCTCGCCCGCGAACTCGGCGTCGGTGCCGATGAGGGGGAGTCGACCCCCGGCCTCGTCGTCGTCGCCACCCCACCGGATGTCACCGGGCGCATCGTCGTGGACGCGCTGCGGGAGTTCCCCGACGCGATCGTGTGCGATGTCGCCAGCGTAAAGGAGACGATTCAGCGCGCCGTCCTCGACGCCGCCGCAGCGGACCCGGACCTGGACGCCTCCCGGTACGTCGGCGCGCACCCCATGGCCGGGCGCGAGGTCTCCGGCGTGGTCGCCGCCCGTGGCGACCTGTTCTTCGGTCGCCCGTTCGTGCTCGTCCCGCACGACGGCTCGAGCCGGCGCGCCGTCGATGCGGTTGAGAGGCTCGGCCACGAACTCGGCGGCGTCATCGTCCGCTCCGAAGCCGCCGCGCATGACCTCTCCGTCGCCTACGTCTCCCACGCCCCGCAGCTGGTCGCGAGCCTGCTCGCGCGGCAGCTGCAGTCCGCCGCCGACGGGTCCCTCGCCCTCGCCGGGCAGGGGCTGCGCGACACCACTCGCATCGCCCACTCCGATCCGCGCCTCTGGGTGGAGATCCTCGCGGCGAACGCCCCCGCACTGCGGCCCATCCTGCGGGCCTTCCAGGAGGACCTGGGCCGCCTCGTCGGCGCGTTCGACTCCCTGTGCGACGCCGATGGGCCCGGCACGCCGCGGGCGGAGATCGCCCGCACCATCGCCGACGGCAACCTCGGTGTGGCCCGCATCCCCGGCAAGCACGGCGGCTCCGCCGATTCGTTCGCCGCGTTCACCATCCTCGTGCCGGACAGCCCCGGTGCCCTGGCGCGCCTGCTCAGCGATATGGGCGATGCGGGGATCAACATGGAGGACCTGCGGCTGGAGCATTCGATCGGCCAACCGGTGGGCCTTGCGCACATCAGCGTGCTGAAACGTGATGAGGGGCGCATGGTGGCCATGCTGGAGGAGAAAGGCTGGGCCCGCGCGGGCGAAGAGTAACTATCCTGGAGGCTGTTGCCGAACGAATTGGAGGACCAGTGGACCCCGTAACCATTGCGATCGACGGGCCCGCCGGCTCGGGCAAGTCCACCGTGTCGCGAGAGGTCGCCCTCGCCCTGAGCGGCGGCTATCTCGACACCGGCGCCATGTACCGCGCCGCCGCCTGGTCCTGCATGAAGGCCGGCATCGATCTCACTGACGAGAAGGCCGTCACCGAGCACGTCGGCGAGATGCCGCTGCAGATCATCACCGACCCGAGCGACCCGCGCGTCCTCGTCGGCGAGGACGACATCACCGACGCCATCCGCACCGAAGAGGTCTCCACCCGCGTCAGCGCCGTCGCGACGAACCCGCAGGTGCGGATCATCCTGCAGGAGCGGCAGCGCGCCCTGCTGTTCTCCACCGCTCACCGGCTTGGGTTCTGCGTCGCCGAAGGCCGTGACATCACCACTGTGGTCGCCCCGGAAGCGGACGTGCGCGTGCTGCTGACCGCCAGCGAAGAGGCCCGCATGGCGCGCCGCTCCCAGCAGCTGCAGCTCGAGGACAACGAGGAGACCGCGGAGCGCATGCGCGACCAGGTGCTGCGCCGCGACCGCGACGACTCCACCGTCTCGGAGTTCATGACCGCCGCCGACGGCGTCACGACCATCGACACTACCCGCCTCAGCATCGACGACGTCGTCAACGCGGTGCTGGAGCTCGTGCCCGGCATCGAACTGGTCGACGACGATGACGACTGGGAGGACGACGACTGGGCGGAGGACGGCGTCGACGCCGACGACGTCCAGCGCACCCAGGCGCTGCGCGCGGGCCTGGACGACTACGACCTCGACGACGAGGACGCCGCCCTGCTCAGCGGGGAGTTCGCGGACTTCCCCACCGAACAGGAGCAGCGCCTCCTGCCCACCCTCGCGATCGTCGGCCGCCCGAATGTCGGCAAGTCGACGTTCGTCAACCGCATCCTCGGCCACCGCGCCGCCGTCGTCGAGGACACCCCCGGTGTCACCCGCGACCGCGTCTTCTACGAAGCGAACTGGGCGGGCCGCGACTTCATGCTGGTGGACACCGGGGGCTGGGAGGACCGGGTCGCCGGCATCGACCACCGTGTTGCCGAGCAGGCGGAGGCCGCGATCGGCCTGGCCGACGCGGTGGTGTTCATCGTGGACGTCCACGTCGGCATCACCACCACCGACGAACAGTTCGTGAAGGTGCTGCGCCGCTCCAAGAAGCCGGTGCTGCTGGTCGCGAACAAGGTCGATGATGAGCGCGCCGAGCTCGAAGCCGCATCGCTGTGGAACCTGGGCCTGGGGGAGCCGCACATGGTGTCGGCGCTGCACGGGCGCGGCTCCGGTGACGTCCTCGACGCCGTCCTGGAGATCCTGCCCGAGGAGGGCTCCACCCCGGCGAAGCCGGACGGTCCCCGCCGCGTCGCCCTGATCGGCCGCCCGAACGTCGGCAAGTCCTCCCTGCTGAACAAGCTGGCGAAGGAGAACCGCGTGGTGGTGGACAACGTCCCCGGCACCACCCGCGACCCCGTTGACGAGGTCATCACCCTCGCCGGCCGCGAGTGGACCTTCGTGGACACCGCCGGCATCCGCCGACGCGTCAACCAGACCGGCGGCGCTGACTTCTTCGCCTCCATCCGTACGCAGGCGGCGCTGGACCGTGCGGAAGTGGCCGTGGTGCTGCTGGAGGCGACCGAGACGATCTCCACGCAGGACATGAAGATCATTGACATGGTCCTCGAGTCCGGCCGCGCCCTCGTCCTCGCCTTCAACAAGTGGGACCTGATCGACGAAGACCGCCGCAAGGAGCTCGAGTGGGAGATCGAGAAGGACCTCGCGCACGTGGCGTGGGCTCCCCGCATCAACATCTCCGCCGAAACGGGCCGCCACACCGACAAGCTGGTGCCGGCGCTGGACCGCGCCCTTGAATCGTGGGATGCCCGCATCCCCACGGCGCGCCTCAACGCGTTCCTCGGCACTCTGGTGGCGGCGCACCCGCATCCGCTGCGCGGCGGCAAGCAGCCCCGCATCCTGTTCGCGACCCAGGCGCGCTCCCGCCCGCCCCGGTTCGTCATCTTCGCCTCCGGGTTCCTCGAGCACGGGTACCGCCGCTTCATCGAACGCCGCCTCCGGGAGGACTTCGAGTTCACCGGATCGCCGATCGAGATCTCGGTGCGGATCCGCGAGAAGCGCAAGCGGCGCTGACCATGGCGACTCCCGATTTCATCCTCGCGCTGCGGGAGAAGGTCGGCACGGCGCCGCTGTGGTTGTCCGGCGCCACGGCGGTGGTGCTGACCCCGCAGCGGGACCGCGCCCTGTTCGTGCGCCGCTCCGACAACGGCGAATGGACCCCGGTCACCGGCATCATCGACCCGCTGGAGCATCCCGCGCGGGCGGCCCTGCGGGAGATCGAGGAGGAGACCGGGGTGCGGGCGCGGGTGCTGCACCTGGTTGCGCTGGACACCGTCGGCCCCATGACGTACCCCAACGGCGACGAGGCGAGCTACCTCGACCTCGCGTTCGTGTGCGAATGGAAGGCGGGGGAGCCGCACCCGGCCGACGGGGAGAACACCGAGGCGCGCTGGTTCCCGGCGGATCAGCCGCCGCCGATGAATGATCGCTTCACCCGCGTGTATGCGCGCGCCCTCGAGCAGCTCGAGAACGGCGTCACCACCACGGACCTGCCCGCCGACGTGCGCTGACGGCGCGGCGCCGCCTCGGCTGAAGCCCGCGCCTCAGGAGGCGATCTGCGCCCGCTTGGCGTCCACGGCCCGGCCCGCTTCCGCGGCGACGGCCTGAGCGTCCGCACCCGCGGAGGCGGTGACGACCGCACCGATCAGGCCCTCCACCAGCGGCGCATGCGACAGGATCACCCGCTCGGCGACCTGCGGGTCCAGGAACTCCAGCGCCATCTGAGCGGACACCACGGCGGAGCCGATGTCGCACAGCACGACCGCACCGGGGGCGTCCTCACCGGAGGTGACGGTCTCGATCGCGGCTGAGATGGCGGCGGCGTCGGTGCCGGTGGATCCGTCGGCCGTGCCCGCCGCGATCTCGATCGGCGGGCCCTCACCGCGCACCATCTCCATCGCGAGGTCCACGGCGGCGCGCGCCAGGGCGGGGGAGTGGGACACCACCACGATGCCGGTCATGCTGCTGCTCCCGCGGCGGCCTGCAGCGCTTCCAGCAGCAGCACCGCGGACTGCGAACCGGGGTCGATGTGCCCCTTCGCCCGCTCACCCACATAGGAGGCGCGGCCCTTCGTGGCGACCGAGTCGATCACGGCGTCCCGTCCTTCACGGGCGGCTGCGACCGCCGCGGTCAGCATCGCAGTGATATCCGCCCCTTCGGCTGCCGCCTCCTTCGCTGCGTCAGCTGCGGGCCGGAGAGCATCGAGCATCGTCTTCTCCCCGACCTCCGCCTTTCCGCGCTGTGCAACACCAGCCGCTGCGGCGTCGAGGGCAGCGGCGAGCGCTTCGGCATCGAGATCGGCGGCGTTGCCAGCGCCCTGGGCGAAGCGGAGGAAGAACGTGCCGTACAGGGGACCTGAGGCACCGCCGACGGCGGAGACGAGCGACATGCCGACCTTCTTCGCGAGCGCAGCGGGCGTCTCGAACTCAGCGTCGGCGACGGCGTCCGCGGCGGCGCGCATCCCTCGCTTCATGTTGGTGCCGTGGTCCGCATCGCCGATGGCGGCGTCCAGGTCCGTCAGTTCTGCGGCGTGCTCAGCGAGGGAGTCGGCGGCAGTGCTGATCCAGGCGATGAGTTCAGACGTGGTGATGGTGCTCATCGGGAACCTCCCATCGTGAGTCCGGGCGTGGAGGCGGGGGCGTCCCACAGGTCGGCAAGGTCGTCGTCCAGGCGCAGCAGGGTGATCGAGCAGCCGGCCATGTCGAGGCTGGTGATGTAGTCCCCCACCAGGGAGCGCTGCAGGGGGATCTCCGCTTCGCCCAGGACCGCCGCCGCTTCCTTCGCGACGACGTACAGTTCGAGCAGCGGCGTGGCGCCCATACCGTTGACGAACAGCAGCACGCCGCCCTCACCGGGCAGTTCTGCGAGCAGCGGGTCCATCAGGGTGCGGGTGATCTCGGCCGCGCTCGTCAGCTTCTCGCGATGGCGGCCCGGCTCGCCGTGGATGCCGATGCCGATCTCCACCTCGTCGCTCGGAAGGTCGAAGCTGGGCTTGCCGTTCGCGGGGACGGTGACGGAGGTGAGCGCCATGCCCATCGAGCGGGACGCCTCAGCGGCGCGACGCGCGATCTCGGCGACCTGCTGAAGGCTGTCACCGCGTTCGGCTGCTGCGCCGGCGATCTTCTCCACCAGCACGGTGGCGCCCACGCCGCGGCGCCCCGCGGTGAAGGTGGAGTCCTCGACGGCGACGTCGTCGGCGATGACGACGGTTTCGATCTCGATGTCGGATTCGGCGGCGGCGAGTTCGGCGGCCATCTCGAAGTTCATGACGTCACCGGTGTAGTTCTTCACGATGAACAGGACACCGGCGCCGCGGTCAGCGTGCTTCGCCGCGGCCATGATCTGGTCCGGCACGGGGGAGGTGAACACCTCCCCGGAGCAGGCGGCGTCGAGCATGCCCTCGCCGACGAAGCCGGCGTGCAGGGGCTCATGGCCGGAGCCGCCGCCGGAGATGATCCCGACCAGGCCCTCCTTCTTCGGGTGGGCGCGGTGGATCACGCGGTGCTCGGCATCGAGCTGCAGGGAGGGGTGGACGGCCGCCATGCCCGCGAGCGCATCATCGACGATGGTCTGGGGAGTGTTCATCAGGTTCTTCATGACACCAGCCTACGTCTCTGTGACTGTGAGCACAGGGACGCAGGCTGGTGGTGGGCGCCGGTGGCAGCGCCGGATCTCAGGGCTGAGGATCAGTGCTTCTTCCGGCCCTTCCCATTTCCCTTGCCCTTGCCCTTGCCGTGACCGGGCTTGTCCTTGCCCTTGCCGGGCTTCTGATCGGCGTGGTCGGGGCGGTTGCCGCGGCGCGGCAGCACCTGCACCACGGTCGGGCGGGGACCGGTGCCGTTGTAGTCCGGGAAGAAGGAGTGCTGGTCGGCGAAGGTGCCGTCCTCACCGGGGTGCTGGACGGACACGAACACGGACTCGTCGCGGTCGTGGACCACGGGGCCGCAGGTCTCGCCTTCGCGCGGCACGGACAGGAACTGCTCCACACGGCCGCGCTCCTCGCTCTCCAGGGTGACGCGGAAGAGGCCGTCGTTGTAGCCGATGCCGCCGGGGGCGCCGTCGGTGGAGATCCAGAGGTTGCCGACGGAGTCGAAGGCGACGTTGTCCGGGCACGAGATCGGGGAGACCTTGTCCACCGGGAATCCGGAGAAGTACACCGGGTCGCCCTGTGCGGGATCACCGGCCACCAGGAGGATGTTCCAGGCGAAGGTCTGCGACGCCTGGTCGCCGAGCTCGTCGATCTCGATCACGTGGCCGTCGCGGTTCTTGGCGCGCGGGTTCGCTTCGTCGGCGGGTGCCTTGCCGGCGGCGCCGCGGTCGGAGTTCTTCGTGCACGCCATGTACACCTTGCGGCTCACGAGGGACGGCTCGACATCCTCCGGGCGGTCCATCTTCGTGGCGCCGACGGCGTCCGCGGCAGCGCGGGTGTTCACCAGCACCTCCTCCAGCGTGAAGCCCTCAACGGCGGACTCGCCGTCCTTCACCAGGGCGATCCACTCGCCGGAGCCGTCGAAGGCGCCGTCGGAGGGGAGCTCGGCGCTGCCGGTGATCTCAGCGGTGGGGGAGTTGCCGGTGAAGCGGGCGACGTACAGGTCGCCCTTCTCCAGCAGGGTCATGTTGTGGGCGCGATCGCCTTCGCAGTAGCGGTCAGCGGAGACGAACTTGTAGAGGTACTCGAATGCCTCGTCGTCACCGGTGTAGGCGACGGCGCGGCCGTCCTCACCGATGATGATGTTGGCGCCCTCATGCTTGAGGCGTCCGAGAGACGTGTGCTTGCGGGGTGTGGAGGTCGGGTCCCACGGATCCACCTCGACGATGTAGCCGAAACGGTTCGGTTCGTTCTCGTAGCCGTCGATGCGGGAGTCGAAGCGGTCGTACTTCTTCTCCCAGCCGCGGGCGGTGCCCTCGGTATTGGTGACGCCGTAGCGCTTGTTCGACCCGTAGGAGGCGCTGCCCAGGAAGTAGCTGTGGAAGTTCTCCTCACCGGAGAGGATGGTGCCCCACGGGGTGAGGCCGCCGGAGCAGTTGCCGAGGGTGCCGAGCACGCGGCGCCCCTCCGGATCCTCCTTGGTCTTCACGGCGTCGCTGCCGGCGAGGGGGCCGGTGAGTTCGAAGACCTCGTCGAGGAGGATGCGGCGGTTCAGCGGGGCGTCGACGATGGGGGAGTAGGGGCAGGTGCGGTTCTTGCGCTCCAGCTCCACCACGGACAGGCCGTGAGCGGCCATGCCGATCTCGATGACATCGTCGTCGCTGGTGCCCTCGGGCAGCATGATCTGCTCGTTGGTGTATTCGTGGTTGGCGAACATGACGGCCTTCTTCCCGGCCGTGCCCGGCTGCTCCTGGATCGCGGAGTAGTCGTTGTTGTAGCCGAAGGCGCGCTTCTGCTGTTCGGCGGACTGCTTGGCCCAGTCGAACTCGGGTGCGTCGGAGAACAGGCGGTCGCCCCAGCGGATGACGGTGTGCCAGTCGAAGCCCTCGGGCACGGTCAGCTCATCCACGGTGTGCTCGACCGGGGCGATGGCCTCGAAGCGGAGCTTCGAGCCGCCGGGGGCCGACGGCTTCAGGCCGAAGGCGGCGCCGGGGGCCTCGGCAGCGGTGGCAGGAGCAGCGCCCTGGGTACCGGCGGCGGCGATGGCGACTGCGGCAGCGGCGCCGCCGCCGAGGAGGGCGCGGCGGGAGAGGGCGCCGGAGGCGACGTCGCGGAAGTAGGAGTTGTCGGAAGTGTTGCACAGTGCGCCGACGCACTGGTTGCCGCACTTGAGCGCACAGGTGACGGCTGAGCGCTTCCCGGCGACGTGGTCCTTCATCAGCAGGGGCAGACGAATGGGCATGGGGGAGAGATCCTTTCGACGGTGACCGGCGCTTCTGCGCACGGCCGCCATCGATGCTGGACCCCGCGGGTGACCCGATGCCCACACTGCGGTGACCGATGGGTAAACAAGCGGCATGAGATCGGCAATGGGTATTGCCTGCCCGTGACGGAACCGCTAGCCCCGTTATCGGAGCGTGACGAAGGGCCCGGGCAGTCGGCATATGCCGCCCGCTCCGGGCCCCGTCGGCTTCCCCGGTCAGGGCGGGGGAGGCGTGGTCGTCAGTCCTGACGGATCACGATCGCCAGCGGCGTCTGCTGACGCCCCTGGCCCAGCGGGTTGTCCGCGAACATCGCACCGAGGGCCGCTTCGGTGTCGGACACGTCCGAGCCGAGCACGTTGCGGCCGAGGTCGTTGGCGTCCATCACGACAGTGCCCTGGAATCCGGCGAGCACATCCGCGGGCAGATCGAGGCCCCGCACCATGGCGCTGAGGCGGCGGGCCACCGCGTCCGGGTCCTTCGGCGGCAGCTTTGCGGATACGTTGGACGGGTACGCGGAGTACTCGGTGGGGCCGTCGATCGCGCGGACGTTCGCGCCGGCGAGGTCGTAGAACAGGCCCTTGCGGCCCACCAGCTTGCCGACTGCTCCGGCGAGCGCAGCACCGGCGATGCGCGGCAGGCCGGCTTCACGGATCGCCAGCTCCATCGTGAACGGGCTGCCCAGGCCGATGCCGGCGGGGGTGCGGGTCACGAATCGGCTGAGCACGTTTGCGCCGATGGACGGCTTGATCTCCCACGTGAAGTAGGAGCGGCCCTGGGAGATCGCGATGATCTTCTCGCTGATGAACAGATACCAGTCCTTGCCGGCGGGAAGGTCCTCCGGCTTCGCCTGCTGGGCGAAGTCCGCGAGGTACTGTTCGGTGAAGTCCTCGATGCGGGTGTCGCGGTCCACCAGACCGGTCTGGATCGGGTAGCGGCGGTAGGTCTTCTGATCGTGACTGGAGCGGATGTCCAGCTCCTTGCCCGGGTTCGCAACGAACGGGCTCTTGTGCTCGATGACCTTCTCCGCCTTCTTCTCGGCAACGCCGTTCGCGGGGTCGATGAACTGGCGCATCCACAGCTCCACGTTCAGAATGCGCCAGAACAGAAGAGTCCCGTGGTTCTTCGGATGCTTGATGTAGTCCTCGAACAGGGCGATGACGGTCGGAGCATCGAAGTAGGGGCGGGAGGCGAACGAGTCCGACTTGAAGATCGCGTACAGGGAGTTCTTGATGCGGACGAACCACTCCTGCTCCGGGGTCGTGAAGCCGATCTTGTTGCGGCGCTTGGAGATCATGTCCGGCAGCACCGGGTCCATGGACTCGCGCAGGATGCGCTTGTTCCAGCCGTCGGAGAGGATCGCGTCCTCGCTGAGGGTGAACAGGTAGCGCATGAGCTCCTTGTCCACGAACGGGACGCGGCCCTCGAGGCTGAAGCGCATTGTGTTCTTGTCCTCGTAGCGCAGCAGCGACGGCAGCGAGTTGTGGAACGTGTCCTCGATGAGGCGCATCTTCAGGTTGTCCGAGACGGAGGAGACCTTCTCGTTGCGGAAGCGCTCAGCGAACTCGCTGTTGAGCAGCGGCTCCATGCTGGTGGTGTTGCGCAGACGCATCTTCGCCATGAGCAGTTTGCGGGCGATGTCGCGGGAGCGGAACATTTCCTTGGCGAGGGCGAAGAACTGCTTGCGGGCCTTCAGCTGTCGCCAGTACACGTAGTAGTAAGGGTTGTAGCCGGCCATCATCTCGTCCGCGCCCTGGCCGTCCAGCAGCACGGTGACGTGCTTGGTCGCCTCCCGCATCACCACGTACTGGGCGTACGGGCCGGTGGAGATGATCGGCTCCTCCTGGGTGCGCACGAAGTCCTCGAGGTCGGTGAGGAAGCTGCTGGCGTCCGGGTGGATCTTGTGCGCGGCGATCTGGCCGTCGTACCGGTTGAGGAGGGAGTCCACGTAGGCCTCCTCATCGTTGTTCGACTTCGGGAACACGGCACTGAAGGTGTTCTGGCGGGAGCCGACGGAGTCGTACACGTCGTCGTCACCGCCCTGCTTGAGGTGCTCGGCGATGACGGCCGCCACGGCGGAGGAGTCGAGGCCGCCGGACAGGGACGTGCCGACGGAGACGTCCGCCTGCAGGCGCATGCGGATCGACTCGCGCAGGCGCTCACCGTACTCGTCCCGGACCTTCTCGGAGTAGGGGGTGCCAGGAGTCTTCGCCAGCTCCTTCAGGTCCTCTTCGAGGGTGGTGTACTTCTCGGCACTGAGCCCGCCCTCGGTGATGGTGACGACCTCACCGGAGCGGACGCGGCGGATGTCCTGGAAGAAGGTCTCATCGCCTTCGTCCTGCACTCGGAACTTCAGGTAGCGGTAGACGGCGCGGTCGTTCGGCTGGGGCGTGAACTGCTCAGCGGCGAGGATCGACTTGATCTCGGAGCCGAACAGGAGGCGGCCGCTCTGCTCATCGAACCAGTAGTAGACCGGCTTGATGCCGAAGTGGTCACGAGCGATGACCAGGGTGTCGGTCTGCGTATCCGCGATGGCGATGGCGAACATGCCGTTGAAGCGGTCGAACGCCTCGGTGCCCCACTGCATGTAGGAGTGCAGCACGACTTCGGTGTCGCTCGCGGTGGTGAAGGTGTGGCCGAGGGCGGTGAGCTCCTCGCGCAGTTCGGTGAAGTTGTAGACCTCGCCGTTGTACGCCATGGCGTAGCGCCGGTCCTCGCTGTAGAAGGGCTGGGCGCCGCCTTCGTGATCGATCACCGACAGGCGGCGATGCGCCAGGCCGATCGATCCGCCGGTGAAGGTGCCCTCGCCGTCAGGTCCGCGATGGCGCTGCGCATCGTTCATTCGGGCGACGATGTCGCCGGTTGAGGCACCGAAGCCGAAGCTTCCAGCGATTCCGCACATAGATTGTGGCCTTCCTTAGCAGGACTATCCGATTTCCCGATTCTATCGGGGTGAAACAGCAGAGGCGGCCAGGAAAACTCCTGGCCGCCTCTGCATCCACGGTCGGGCTGACAGGATTTGAACCTGCGACCCCACGACCCCCAGTCGTGTGCGCTACCAAACTGCGCCACAGCCCGTGGTCGAACCTCCGTCAACTATAGCGAAGCCCCTGGCCCGGGGCGAATTGAGCTGACGTGACGCTCAGCACCCGTCGGCCGGCAGTGCGTTCTGGGCCCGATGGGAGGGCAGAATGCCCCGATCGAGGCCGATCAGGGCAAAGTCTCCCTAAAATCGGCCACTGTAAGCGACTTTGCAGGCCTCGGCATGACAAGATGGAACCTCCCGGGCGTGGATCCGCCCGCTTGGCCGACAGAAGGAGAGAACATGTCTGACACGTTCGATGCACTGGACCCGTCGACGCAGACCACTGCTCTGTCCCCGTTGGCGGATGTCGACTTCCCCGATGAGCAGGAGCGCGGGCTCAGCCCGAAGGAGCGCTCCGCCGTTGACGCACTGCCGGCGGACTCCGCTCTGCTGATCGTGCGCAAGGGCCCGAACCTGGGTGCCCGCTTCCTGCTGGACGCGGAGAAGACCGTGGCCGGCCGCCACCCCTCCTGCGACATCTTCCTCGACGACGTCACCGTGTCCCGGCGGCACGTCGCATTCCTCCGTCACGGCGGCCAGTTCGTCGTGCGCGACATGGGCTCACTCAACGGCACCTACGTGGAGCGCGAGCGCGTCGACGAGGCGACCCTGGTCAACGGCCAGGAAGTGCAGATCGGCAAGTACCGAATGACCTTCCACCAGATCGTCTCGTGAGCGCCGCCCACAAGCATCGCGCCTCAGCGCTCCTCAGCATCGGGCAGGTCCGCGCGCAGCTGCGCGAGGAGTTCCCCGACCTGACGCACTCCAAACTCCACTTCCTCGAAGCGGAGGGCCTTATCGAGCCGGTGCGCACCGCATCCGGCTACCGGAAGTACTCCGCAGCCGACGTCGATCGCATTCTCCTGGTGCTGCGCGCTCAGCGCGACCTCTTCTGGCCGCTCAAGGTCATCAAGGAGCACCTCGACGAACTGGACCGTGACGGTTCGCCCGTGCGCAGCCTCAGTGTGCGCGCCCTCAGCGAGGGAGAGCGACGCCCCGCGGTCCGGCTCAGCCGACGCGAGCTCGCCCGAGAGGCCCGAGTGTCGGCCGCCTTCGTCACGGAGATGGAGGAGTACGGGTTTCTGGTGAAGGATGCGCCCGTCTACGACCAGCAGGACCTCGACGCGGTGACCGCCTGCCGCGACCTGGCCGAGCACGGCCTGCAGCCGCGCCACCTCTCGCTGGTGCGCTCCTCCGCACAGCGTCAGGCCCATCTCATCCAGTCGGTGCTCACCCCCTCCTCGCACCGCGATGACTCCGTGGCCGAAGGCGAGGCCGAGGATGCGCGAGCCAGTATGTCGGCGTCGCTGACCTCCCTGCACACCGCTCTTCTGACCAGCGCACTGAACCGCTCGCACTGAACGCGACACGTCGGCGCTGCGTGATTCCCAAAACGGGCCCGGAGTCGGTAGGCTGAGCCCTGTGCCGACCACCTTCCCCGACGGGCGGCACCACCTGGAGGCACCATGAACAATCAGAAGAATCCGCGGTCGGCTCAGAGCACCATCCCGGCTGCTGAGCAGGGCGTCCTGTTCGATGATCTCGTCGACACCCCCGGTGAGCTCGGCTACCGCGGCCCCGCCGCCTGCAAGGCCGCCGGCATCACCTACCGCCAGCTCGACTATTGGGCGCGCACCGGCCTGGTGGAGCCGTCGGTCCGCTCCGCCACCGGCTCCGGTTCACAGCGCCTGTACGGCTTCCGCGACATCCTCGTGCTCAAGGTCGTGAAGCGCCTCCTGGACACCGGCGTGTCCCTCCAGCAGATCCGTGTCGCCATCAACGCGCTGCGCGAACGCGGCGCTGATGACCTCGCCCAGATCACCCTGATGAGCGATGGCGCCTCCGTCTACGAATGCACCAGCGCCCAGGACGTGTTCGACCTCGTGCAGGGCGGCCAGGGCGTGTTCGGCATCGCCGTGGGCCGGGTGGCCCGCGAAGTGGAGAACGACCTCGCGATCCTGCCCAGCATCGACCCGGCGGACGACGCCGGCGCCCTCCTGCGCGACGAGCTCGCCGCCCGCCGCGCACGCCGCGCATCCTGATCGTCAGCGGTCGCCCGCGAGCGGCCGCGCACAGCAGAAGACCCCCGCTTCCTCCAGGTGCGGGGGTCTTCTCGTTTCGTGAGTGGGGGGAGTGGCGCTGGTCAGGAGTGCTGGCGCGAGTCCAGAATCGTGCCGAGCAGCGCGTCGAAGTCCTCCGTCAGCTGCTGCGCCGAGGCGCCCTCATAGGCGTGCAGCGGAACAGCGCCGCCCTGCGCCTGCTGCAGACCGATGCGCTCTTCGAGGATCGGGTCGATCACCTGATCGCCGAACAGGTCCTTCAGCTCCTGCACGCGGAACTGGTGCTCCACGCTGCGTGGACGGTACCGGTTCACCAGCACGCCCAGCGGCTGCAGTCGTTGAGCGGCGCCCTGCGCCTTCAGCTCGTCACCGAGCTTCAATGCGCGGTCAGCGGCGGACACAGCGAAGAAGCCGGGCTCGGCGACCACAATGCTGCGGTCCGATGCGGACAGCGCCATCTGCGTCAGCCCGTTCAGCGACGGTGGGCAGTCCACGAGCACGATGTCGTACTGCTGGGTGCGCTTGTCGAGGGCGTCGCGCAGTCGGCGCAGCGCCCGCCGGTCCAGGGCGGGGGAGTCCAGCCGGGAGGAGCGGTGCGACCCGGGGATGATGTCGAGGTGGCTGCGGGCACCGGAGCGGGCCCACGGAGTCTGGATGACGGAGCGGTCGATCGTTTCGGTGCGTGCGGAGGCGATCACCTCGGCGATGTCGGGTTCGCCGCCGGGCTCGCCGAGGAGTCCGAGGGTGGTGTCAGCCTGGGGGTCGAGATCCACGACCAGAGCGTTCACCCCGCGATGCAGCGCCGCAGATGCCAGGCCGAGGGTCACAGACGTCTTGCCGACGCCGCCCTTGAGGGAATACAGACTCACAACAAACACGGTGTCAGGATACCAACCGTCGGGTGGGCGGGAGCCGTGATCAGGCGGGGGAGTGGCCGGTGTCCTGCCCACCGCCGGTCGGGCCGTTGTCCTCGTCCTCGCTCATCCGGCGCAGGAACTCCTCCACGTCCTCGCTGAGCTCCTCGGCCCCCGGAATACGGTCGCCGGAGGTGGGGATCTGCTGCAGGAAGCCGTCGAGCCGGGCGTAGTTCGCCTCGAACTCGCCGATCATGGTCTGCAGCTGCTCATTGGACTCCAGTGCGGCATCCATCTGACGGCGGACCCCGTCGGCCTTCTCCTCCAGCTGGGCGGAGGGCTCGATCGCGGGGCCGCCGGCTGTCTCCACCGCGGACAGCAGCGTCAGCACCGCGGGGAAGTACTCGACCTCGTGGGCGTAGGAGGGGATGTGCGCGGCCAGGCCGACGACGGCGTGATCGGCTTCCGCCAGTCGCATCGCCAGTACGAGCGGGAACGCGGAGCGCAGGCCGACGGGCCCCGGCATCGGGTTGGAGATCGTCAGGTCCTCCGGGCGGGGCGCGAACGTGGTGACGGGCGTCGGGCGCGTATGCGGGGTGGCGGTCGGGAAGCCGGAGACCAGCACGGTGCGGGTCACGCCGAGCTGCTCGGTGACGATGCGGATCGCATGCGCGGTCCGCTCCCACTGGTAGTTCGGTTCGGGGCCGCGCAGCAGCAGGAACCGCGGCTTCGACGGCATCGACACCTCATGCAGTTCGATGCGGGGCGCTTCGTAGCCGGTGAGGCGGTCGGCGTCCAGGGTGATGCCCGGGCGCACCGCGGTGTAGTCGATGACCTGGTCGGCGTCGACCGTGCCGATGAGGCGGTGCTCGAACGAGGACAGGATGTGTTCATCGATCGTGGCCTGCACATGCCCGGAATCGGTGTAGGAACCGAGGGTGACGAGCATGGTGGGCGCGTCGACGGTGCGGGCGTCGACATCGCGCTCATACGAGAAGAGCGTGGTGGGATCGAGCATGGCTCCTCCGTTCGTGGGCTCAGCGCCCGCAGGGGCGGGGTCTCGGATTTGCCACCTGCTGGTGGCGCCGGTCGTGTCCGATCCAACGTCCTCGGCGCGCCCGCTATTCCCGGCCCCGGGCAGCGGTGATAATGGCCTCATGAGCATTCGCCAGTTCCTGCCGCCCGGCGGCAGCGCCCAGGACTCCTTCGACGCCGGCCGGGAGATCCGCGCCGTCCACCCCCTGGGCGACCACGCCGAGCTGGTGATCAAGGAGAACCGCGACCCGCTCACGGTCATCGAACGCACCCACCGCACCCGCATCGAGGACCTCATCGGTGTGCGGGTGAACCGCATGCGGCAGAGCGCCTACGCCTACTACCGCGGCACCGCGGACATGATGTGCGCGGACCTGCGCTACGGCGCCGATTCCGGCATCCGCACCATCATCGACGGCGACGCTCACCTCGGTAACTTCGGTCTGTTCGCCTCCCCGGAGCGCCGCCTCATCTTCGACCTCAACGACTTCGACGAAGCCGGCATCGGCCCCTGGGAGTGGGACCTGAAGCGCCTGCTCACCAGTTATGTCCTCGAACTGCGCGAACAGGGCATGAAGAAGTCCGACATCCCTCAGGAGCTGCGGGACATCTCCCGTGCCTACCGCGACATGCTGCTGGCGCTGTTCTACATGGACGCGACCGACCGGTACTTCGCCTCCGTCGGCGCCCCCGACCTGCTCGCCACCGGATACCGCACGTTCTCCAAGGCGCTGACGAAGGCGCGCCGTCGCACCAGTGAGCAGGTCCTCGGCAAGATCGCCGAAGAGGACGAACGCGGCCGCCTCCGGCTCGCGCTGCAGCCGCCGCTGCTCATCCCGTACCCCGAGGGGCGGCGCGAGCGCATCCGATACCGCCTCAACGAATACCTCGAGACGCTGCTGTCGGACCGCGCCCTGCTGCTCAGCCAGTACCGCCTGGTCGATGTGGCGCGCCGCGTGGTCGGCGTGTCGAGCGTCGGCACGCACTGCTCCGTGGTGCTGCTGCAGGGGCCGCAGGGGGAGCCGCTGGTGCTGCAGGTGAAGGAGGCGCTCACCTCCGTGCTGGAGTCCCACGGCGGCCTCACCGGCGTGACCCCGAAGGGAGCGGAGCTCGCCTCCCGCCACGCCTACCGCGTCACCGAATCGCAGCGTGTGCTGCAGTCCACCTCCGACCCGTTCCTCGGCCGCACCGTGGATCCCGACGGCCGCAACTTCTACTGGCGGCAGTTCCGCGATATGAAGGGCAGCTTCAACCTCACCAGCGCCGAACCGGGGGAGGTGCGCGCCTACGCCGCGCTGTGTGCCCGCCAGCTCGCCCGCGCGCACGCCCAGTCGCCCGACGGCACCGCCATCGCCGGCTACCTGTACGAAGCCAAGAAGTTCGACAAGGCCGTCTCCCAGTGGGCCGTGGACTACGCCGACGTCATCGAGCAGGACTTCGAGGCGTTCACCCAAGCAGTCAAGGACGGGCGCTTCCCGGTCACCGACGGGTAGGTTCCGCCGGTAGGATCAGCGCCATGGCCATCCCGAAGATCCTCCTGTTCTACAAGTTCACCCCGCTGCCCGATCCGGAGGCGATCCGGCTCTGGCAGCGCATCCTGTGTGAGGCGAACAATCTGCGCGGACGGATCATCATCTCCGAGGACGGCATCAACGCGACCGTCGGGGGAGACCTCGACGATGTGAAGCGCTACGTGCGCACCACCCGCGAATACGCCCCCTTCAAGGACGCCGACATCAAGTGGTCCGACGGGCTCGGCGACGACTTCCCTCGCCTCAGCGTGAAGGTGCGCCCCGAGCTGGTCACCTTCACCGTGCCCGAGGAAGTGAAGGTCACCGCCGACGGAGTCCAGGGCGGCGGGGTTCACCTCAAGCCCGAGCAGCTGCACGAGCTGGTGGAGGCCAGGGGAGAGGAGGTGGTGTTCTTCGACGGCCGCAACGCCATGGAGGCGGAGATCGGCCGGATGCGCGGAGCTGTGATCCCGAACACGGACACCACTCGCGACTTCATCGCCGAAATCGAATCCGGCAAGTACGACGATCTGAAGAACCGGCCGGTCGTCACCTACTGCACGGGCGGCATCCGCTGTGAGGTGCTGAGCGTGCTGATGAAGAACCGCGGCTTCACCGACGTGTACCAGATGGACGGCGGGATCGTCCGCTACGGCGAGAAGTACGGCAACGACGGCCTGTGGGACGGGTCGCTGTACGTGTTCGACAAGCGCATGCACATCGAGTTCGGCCAGGGCGCCGAATCGCTCGGGTCCTGTGTGGGATGCGGCGAGCGCACGCCGGTGTTCGTCAACTGTGCGAACCTCGCGTGCCGGAAGCAGTACCTGCGCTGTGAGCAGTGCACCGAGGCCGGGCGTGTGCCCACCTGCGGGCAGTGCGAGGGCGCTCCGGCCTGAGACGAGGGAGGGGCTGGGCCCGATCAGGTTTCAGCGGTCCTGCGCGGGAGCACCCGCTCCCCACTCTCACTTTACATAACGTACATTATCGGCGTTATGCAGAGGGTGTGTTCTGATCACTCGTACCGGTCAGGATCCCATGGCGCTCCAGATCCTCGAGCAGCTCCGCCGATGCCGCCGGATGCACCGCAGCACTCAGATCCGTCAGAACCCGCACACGTGCACCAGCAGCCACCAGATCACGCGCCGTGGCCTGCACGCAGAAGTCCAGCGCCAGACCGGTGACATCGGCCTGCACGTCCTCATGTTCCGCGACCCACTCGGCGAACGACTCCGTCGGCCCGCCGGAGGACGGATCGCCGATCACGCCCTCCATGCCGCTGTACGCCGGCATGCCGTAGCCCTTGCGCACGCGGATCACCTCCAGGTCGTCCGACAGGGCCGCGATCAGAGGATGCAGCTCGCCGCCGCTCGTGCCGGCGACGCAGTGCACCGGCCACGTGTCCTGGAAATCGGGCTCATCAGCGAAGTGTCCGCCGTTGTCGCTGCCCGGCTGATGGAAGTCCTGGGTGAGGACGATGGCGTCGTAGTCGTCGGCGTGGGCGCGCGCATAGCGGTCGATGTGCTCGGCGACCGTGTGGCCGCCCTCAATGCCGAGCGCCCCTCCTTCGCAGAAGTCGTTCTGCACATCGACGATCATCAGCAGGCGGGTCATGGGGCTTCTCCTTCGGTGCGGATATCGGAATGGATGGAACTGTCGGCGGCGCGCATGCGTGCCTGATAGCTCGGATCGGTCCGCTTCATCCAGCGGATCACGGCGGCGGTGGCCGGGACGGCGGCGTACTGCACGAGCACCTTGTAGAGGAATCCGAACGCGGTGTAGTTCGCCCAGTCGCCGAGCGTTGTGATGCCGATCGCGGTGGCGGCGATCGTGCAGAAGATGATGGTGTCCACCAGTTCGCCGAGGCCCGACGCTGAGAACAGGCGCGCCATCAGGCCCTTCTCCCCCATGCGCGCCTTCATGCGCGCCACCACCAGTGAATTGACGGTCTGTCCGGCGAGGAAGCCCGCCAGGGACGCCACCACGATGATCCACACCGGACCGAGAGCGACCTCCAGGCCGTGCTGCTTCTCGATGCCGTAGTCGTCGGTGAAGCCGGGCAGGGCGATGATCACCTGGTACACCAGCACCGCGAGCACGTTCAGCACGAAGCTGGTGAGGATCGCGCGGCGCGCCGCAGCGGGCCCGTACATCTCGGTGATGATGTCGCCCATGATGTAGGCGATCGGGAAGAGGAAGAATGCGGCGTCGGTGATGACCGGTCCGATCAGGACGCCCTTGGCGGCCCCGATTCCCGAGAGGATCACCACCACGGCCTGCACGGCCACGAGGATGTCGAAGTGGGAGTTGCCGCGATCGGCATAGACAGCGGTTCTGCTCATAGCGTCAGCCTACGGTTCAGAGCGGATCCACAAAGGTGTCGAGGATGGCTTCGATGACCCGGTTGGTGGTCTCCACATCGCTGGCGCCGTCGAGCTGTTCACTGAGCATGAGGTTCATGAACACGCCCAGCAGGGTCTCCGCCAGCAGTGTGGGATCGAGGGTGAGGCGCGCCTCTCCCCTGGCCTCCGCGGCGCGGAAGGCGTCCGCCACAGCGGTGCGCAGCCGTCGGCGCTGCACTGTGACATGGCGGGCGAAGGACGGATCCCGCAGCGCATAGCTCACCGCTTCGGAGTGCAGCAGGTACCACGGGATGGCGTTCGGCCGGAGCGCTTTGAGGACGGGGAGGTAGCCGGCCGACGGGTTCTCGTGCAGATCCGGCTTCGCCAGGTGGCCGGCGAGGTCGGCGATCACGCGGTCGGTCACGAGCTCGAACGCTTCGATGAAGACGTCGACCTTGGAGCGGAAGCTCGAGTAGAAGGCGCCGCGCGTGAAACCGGCGGCGCTGGTGAGGGCGTCGACGGTGGCACCGTCCACACCGAAGTCGATGAACATCTGAACACTGGACTCCACCAGCTTCGATCGGGTGTTCTCCTTCGAACGCACGGCACTGGTCGGGTCCTGGACCGCTTCGCGCACTTGGCTCACGTCACTTCTTCCCATCATTGAAACAGGTCTCGATGCATCATAGTATCGAGCCCGATACAGTTCTGTATTGAACGGAAGGTGTTCTGTGTCCTCATCCCTCTACCGCCTCGGACTGCGCGCCTCACACACGCCCAAGCGCATCATCCTCGCCTGGCTCGGCATCATCGTTCTGCTCGGTGCCCTCGCCGGCGCCTTCGGCGACCGCCTCAGCGACGAATTCGCCATCCCCGGCACCGAGGCTCAGCAGGGCCTGGACAACCTCGAGACCCGCTTCCCGGAGATGTCCGGAACCTCCGGCGAAATGGTCTTCCGCACCACGGACGGCTCCCCCATCGACTCCCACCGCGACGAGATCACCGCGGTGATGAAGGAGATCTCCACCTACAAGGACGTCGTCGCCGCGCCCGACCCCTACGGCGAACACACCAAGGGCGTCACCAGTGAGGACGGCACCGCCCTCATGGGCAGCGTCCAGATGGACGGCGGGATCGGCTCCTACGACCCCAACAGCATCGAGAAGATCCAGAAGCTGGCATCGGAGCACACCGGCAACGGCCTCGAAGTCATCCCGTCCGGACAGATGCTGAAGTACCCGTCGGTCCCGATCTCCATCACCGAAGCGCTCGGCGTCTTCGCAGCACTCATCATCCTTGCGGTTTCGTTCCGCTCCCTCGTGGCCGCGTTCATCCCGATCGTCACCGCACTGGTCGGCGTGGGCATCGCGATGCTCCTCATGTTCGCCGGCACCAGCATCCTGACCGTGTCCTCCACCGCGCCCACTCTCGCCGTCATGATCGGCCTGGCAGTCGGCATCGACTACTCCCTGTTCATCGTGTCCCGCCACATCGACCAGCTGCGGGACGGCATGGCCGTGGACGAGTCCATCGGCCGCGCCACCGCCACCAGCGGCAGCGCCGTGGTGTTCGCAGGTATGACGGTGGTCATCGCCCTGATCGGTCTGTTCATCACGGGCATCCCGTTCCTCACCATCATGGGCGTCGTCTCCGCCATCGCTGTGGCGGCGAACGTCGCCGTCGCACTGACTCTCCTGCCGGCGATCCTCGCGCTGCTCGGTGAACGGCTGCGGCCGAAGTCCGCCCGCTCGTCCCGCAACGCGCAGCAGGCCGACGGCCCCGACCATCGCTCAGGCTCGCACGCCGCGAAGCCCGCCCGCACACCCCTGCGGGAGAAGTGGGTCCGCCTCATCACCCGTGTGCCGGCCCTCACTCTCATCGTGGTGCTCGCAGCAACCGCTGCACTCATCATCCCCGCGAAGGACCTGCGCCTCGCCCTGCCCGATCAGGGCACGGAGCCCGTCGGCTCCGCCTCCCGGGTCGGCAACGACGTCGTGGTCGAGGAGTTCGGCGAGGGCTACACCGCGCAGATCCTCGTCACCGCGGACATCGTCAACTCCACCGACCCCGTCGGCGTGGTCGACGAACTCGCCGCGCGCGCGACGAAGCTCGACGGTGTCAGAACCGTCCAGCTCGCCACCCCGAACCGCGGCGCCGACATGGGCGTGGTGGTCCTCATCCCCGAGCACGGCAGCTCCCACCCCTCCACCGCGAAGCTCGTAGAGGACCTGCGGGACCACGCCGCCGGCTGGGAGAAGGATCTGAACATCTCCCAGGTCACGGTCACCGGGTCAACGGCCGCCGCGACCGACATCACCGCCCGCCTGTCCGCCGCTCTGATCCCCTTCGGCATCTTCGTGGTGGGACTGTCGCTCGTGCTGTTGGCGATCGTGTTCCGCTCCATCTGGGTCCCGATCAAAGCGGCCCTCGGATTCTTTCTGTCCATCGGCGTCGCGTTCGGCGTCTCCGCGATGGTGTTCGAGTACGGCTGGGGCGCTGACATGCTGAACATCGCCGCCACCGGGCCCGTCATCTCCTTCATGCCGATCATCGTGATGGGCGTGCTGTTCGGACTCGCCATGGACTACGAAGTGTTCCTCGTATCCCGAATGCGCGAGGACTTCACCCACACGCGCGACGCGAAGGGTGCGATCACCCGCGGCTTCACCCACAGCGCACCCGTGGTCATCGCCGCCGCCCTGATCATGCTGTTCATCTTCGCGGCGTTCGTGCCCGAGTCCACCTTCGAAGTGCAGCCCATCGCCCTGGCCCTCGCCGCCGGCGTGTTCGTGGATGCCTTCATCGTCCGCATGACCCTCGTCCCCGCGGTCCTCGCCCTCATCGGCGAGCGCGCCTGGCACCTGCCCGCTTGGCTGGACCGGCTCCTGCCGAACATGGACGTGGAGGGCGAGGGCCTCGCCACCGTCCTGGAGCACCAGGCATGGACCCGCGAACACGGCCGAGCCGTGATCCGCCTCAATGAGGTGACCGCTCCCCTGCTCAGCGGAACCGGCACCCTCGGCCCGATCAGCGAGCACGTCCGCTCCGGGGAGATCATGTTGGTCACCGCCCCCACCGCCGACGAACGCGACACCTTCACCCTGCTGAGCGCGGGGCGCCTCCTGCCCGAATCCGGGCACGTGGTGATCGGCGACCGCATCATCCCGCTGGAGACCGGTGCCGCGCAGCAGAACGTGCTGCTCACCGGTGAGGACCCCGTCGGCGCCCTCACCCGCCACCGGCCCTCCGACCCGACCGCCACCGCGGTGGTTCTGCCCAGCCTCGCCGCCCTCGTGGAGGCCGACGGAGGCGTCGATGCGCTCCTGTCCCGCACCCGTCAGGGAAGTGCCGCCGTCATCGCGGCGGACACCGACCCCGCAGCCCTGCTCGACCAGATCGACGATCTCGCGGACGTCCGCATCCTCGACCTGGCCGATCTGAGAACCCGCCCAACCGATGAGAATGCTGAGGTGCTCGCATGAGCCGCCGCCTTCGAACCATCCTCGTTGTCCTGCTCCTGCCGCTGCTGATCGCCGGCGCCGGCCTCTGGGCCCTGAAGGACCGCGCTGACGCCATCGACAAGGTGCCTGCCGCCGTCGTCAACCTCGACGAGGGCACCGAACTCACCCAGCCCGACGGGAAGAAGCAGTTCGTGCCCTTCGGGCGCCTCCTGACGGGCGCCCTCACCCACCCCGAGACCGTTGAGGGGTCCGACTCCCCCGACACCGCCGGCTTCGACTGGCAGCTCACCACCGAGGAGGACGCCCGTGAGGGCCTGGACAGCGGCAAGTACTCCGCCGTGGTCATCATTCCGAAGGACTTCTCGAAGAAGCTCGGCACGATGGGGTCGAAGGACGCGGTCCGCTCCCCCGTCACCGTGATCACCAACGATGCCTCCGGCATGCTCGACTCCCTCGTGGGCCAGGCGATCGCACAGGTGGCGACCTCCTCCATGAACAACCAGCTCGCCGAGCAGTACCTCTCCCAGCTGTACGTCGGCTTCAACTCGGCCCAGAAGGGCATGCAGGACGCCGCCGACGGCGCCGGCGAGCTCTCCGACGGCGCCGGCGACCTTGCCGAGGGGACGAAGAAGAACGCGAAGGGCGCTCGCGAGTACTCCGAGGGCGTCGACCAGTACACCAAGGGCGTGGACAAGCTCGCCGGCGGTGTCAGTGATGCCGCCGGCGGCGCGGGGGACCTCTCCACCGGTGTCGGTGAGCTGTCCAAGGGCATGAGCGGCCTCGCCGACGGCACCGGTGACCTCGCGAAGGGGTCAGCGGACCTCGCCGCGGGCGCTGACCGGTACGCCGACGGTGTCCGCACCTACGGCAAGGGCGTGGACGCCCTGGCCGCCGGTGCCGGCGACCTCGACAAGGGCGCCTCCGGTCTCGCGGAGGGCGCCGGAAAGCTCTCCACCGGTGCGTCCGATCTCTCCACCGGCATGGAGGACCTCGTGGACGGATCCGATTCCGTCGCGACCGGCGCGGAGAAGCTGGACGCCGCCGTCAACGGTGAGGACGGGCTCGTCAAGGGCGTCCAGCAGGGCGCCGACATGATGAAGGGCAAGGACGGCCAGCCCGGCTTCGTGGAGGGCGCCACCGCCACGGCCGACGGAGCCGAAGCCTTCGCCGGCGGCGTCTCGAAGCTGCAGCAGAGCACCGGGAAGCTCGCCCAGGGCTCCGACGCCGTCACCGGCGGCCTCAAGGACATGAACGGTGTCCTCAACGGCTCCGGCAGTGCGCAGGACCCGGGCCTGCTGCCGATGCTGCAGCAGATGGAGGCCACCTGCGCCGACTCCGGTGCCTCCCCCGAGTACTGCCAGCAGGTTTCGGCCTCGCTGAAGTACGCGCAGGGCATGGACCAGGGCCTCAACGGCGACGGCGGCAAGGGCGGTCTGATCGACGGCTCCCAGCAGGTCACCGACGGTATCCAGCAGATCGACGGCGCCCTCACCGGGACGTCCGAGAAGCCGGGCCTGGTGGACGGCGCGCAGCAGGTCGCCGACGGCACCCGGGCTCTCGCCGACCACGCTCCCGCCATTGAGAAGGGCTTCCGGGATCTGAACACGCACGTCACGGAGCTCGGTGACGGCGTGCACCAGCTGGCGGTGGGCTCCCGCGGAGTCGCCGACGGTGTCTCCGCCTCCCAGAAGGGCGCCGCGGATCTCGCCACCGGTGCGTCCGGCCTCTCCGACGGAGCCGGGAAGCTCGCCAAGGGCACCGGTGACCTGTCCACCGGCGCCGAGAAGCTGTCCGCCGGCACCGGTCAGATCACCGAGGGCGCCGACGGTCTCGCTGCGGGTGCCCGCGGCGTGTCGGAGGGCTCCTCACAGCTTGCGGAGGGCGCCGATCAGCTCGCCGACGGCTCCGGCAGCGCCGCGAAGGGCGCCTCGGATCTGGCCACCGGTATGGGCGAGCTGGACCGCGGCGGTCAGCAGCTGTCGAAGAACTCCGGGGAGCTGTCGAAGGGCGGGCAGCAGCTCGCTGACGGTGCTGAGCAGATCGATGACGGCACCGGGAAGCTCGCTGACGGCAGCGGTGACCTGCAGAAGGGTCTGCAGGACGGCGCGGACCAGATTCCGACGTACTCGAAGCAGGAGCAGAAGGATCTGGCTGCTGCCTCGACGCAGCCCATCTCAGTGGATTCGCTGCGGCAGAATGCGGTGAACGGCGGTGCGACGGGTGCCTTCCCGTTCGTGACTGCTCTGGCACTGTGGATCGGTGCGTTCGGCATCTTCGTGGTGTGGCCGGCGCTGTCGAAGCGTCGCCTGGATGAGGCGCGTCCGATGTGGCAGGTGGCGCTGCTGTCGCTGGTGCCCGCCGTGGTGATGGGCGCCGCGCAGGCGGTGCTGGTGCTGCTGACGCTGCTGGTGATCGGTGTGAACGCCGCCAGCGTGCTCGGAGTGGTGGCGCTGTCGCTGCTGGCGGCGGTGGTGTTCGCCGCGATCCACCAGATGATGCTGACGGTGTTCGGCACCTCGGTGGGCAGGGTCGCGTCGGTGGTGCTGCTGGTGCTGCAGGTGGTTGCACTGGTGGGCATTCTGCCGCTGGAGACCGCTCCGCAGCTGCTGCAGTCGGCGGCGGGTCTGATGCCGCTGACAGTGGCCACGCAGGGCCTGCTGCATGCGGCGCTCGGCGGGTCGGTGGTGTCGATGTCCAGCACCCTGGCGACTCTGCTGCTGATGGGGCTGGTGTCGGTTGCGGTCACGCTGGTGGCGGCGCGGTCGAAGCGCACGGTCACGGTGGACCCGCTCCCCCGCCGACGGGCACACGCTGCCGCATGACGGTCTGACCGCTTCACCGCTGTATCCTCGGCGCCCGTTCCCCTCCCTCAGCAGAAGTTGCGGGAGGTGGAGCGGGCGCCGAGCGGCATAGCGGCGACGTCATCGGCAAGGACGCTGATCACCCCTTCGTCGCTCTTCTCCAGCCGGCCGCGGATGACGACGGCTGGACAGGTGCGCAGCACGGCCCGGTGACGGCCCCAGAACCCTCGTGAGCAGATGACGTTGAGGATGCCCGTTTCGTCTTCGAGGCTGAGGAATGTGGCGCCGCTGGCGGTGGCGGGCCGCTGACGATGGGTGATGATCCCCGCGGTGCGCAGGCGCGTCCCGTGGTCGTGGTCGCGGAGCCGGGCGATGGGGTGGACTCCGTCGGCCTCCAGTGCGTCCCGCAGCAGCGCGACGGGGTGCTCAGCTGGGGAGATGCCGGTGGCCCAGGTGTCGGCTGCCATCAGTTCGGCGTCGCTCATGCCGGGAAGCATGGGGGCATCAGCGCCGATGTGCACTCCGGGGATGGTGCCGGGGCTCTCGTGGGCGGCGATGCCGGCGGCCCACAGGGCGGTCCGTCGGGACCCGGCGATCTCATCCAGCGCACCGGCGGTGGCGAGGGCTTCGAGTTGGGCGAGGCTGAGCCGCACCCGCCGGGCGAGGTCGATGACGGAGGCGAACCTCCCTCCCCAGGCGCGCTCGTCCACGATCCTCTCCGCCACGGCGGTGGAGATGCCGCGGACACTGGACAGGCCGAGTCGGATCGCGGGGCCCGCGGCGGCTCGCTCTCCCTGCACCTGCTCCCCCGGTGCGAAGCGGTAGGGGCGGTGGTCGTCGGTGAGCTCAAGGGTGGTGAGGGCGTCGCTGGCGTGGAGGTCGGCGCCGAGGGTGACGACGCCGTGGCGGCGCGCATCCGCGACGAGGGACTGCGGGGAGTAGAACCCCATCGGCTGGGATCGCAGCAGTGCGGCGGTGAACGCCGCCGGGAAGTGCGCTTTGAGGAACGCGCTGGCGTACACGAGGTACGCGAAGGAATAGGCGTGGGACTCGGGGAAGCCGTAGTTCGCGAACGCGAGGATCTTGCGGTAGATCATCTCCGCTGCTTCGCCGTCGATGCCGTTGTTCGCCATGCCGTCGAACATGGCGGCGCGCAGCGCCATCACTTTCGCGCTGGAGCGCTTGGATCCCATGGCGCGGCGCAGCTGGTCGGCCTGGGCGGCGCTGAAGTCGGCGACATCGACCACCATCTGCATCAGCTGCTCCTGGAACAGCGGCACCCCGAGTGTGCGGCCGAGTGACTTCTCCAGCCGCGGGTGGGCGAAGGAGATCTCCTCCTCCCCCATGCGCCGACGGATGTAGGGGTGGACGCTGCCGCCCTGGATGGGGCCGGGACGCACGAGCGCCACCTCCACCACGAGGTCGTAGAATTCGCGGGGCCGCAGCCGCGGCAGGGTGGAGATCTGCGCCCGTGACTCCACTTGGAACACGCCGACGCTGTCACCGGCGCACAGCATGTCGTACACCGCCGGGTCCTCCTGCGGGAGGGTTGCGAGGGTGTACTGCTCGCCGTGGTACTGGGAGAGGATGCGCAGGCAGTGGTCGAGTGCGGTGAGCATGCCGAGGCCGAGGAGGTCGAACTTCACCAGGCCGGCGTCGGCGCAGTCGTCCTTGTCCCATTGGACGACTGTGCGGTCGGCCATGCGGGCCCGCTCCACCGGCACCACGTCGATGACGGGGCGGTCGCACAGCACCATGCCGCCGGAGTGGATGCCGAGGTGCCGTGGGGCGTCCCGCAGGCGCCGCGCCATCCGCTGAACGTCCTCGGGCAGGTCGGCGGTGCCGAGGGAGGTGAAGGAGCGTTCGATCCGTCGCGCGAATGCGTCCTGCTGCCCGGGCGCGTATCCGAGGGCGCGGGAGGCGTCCCGCACCGCCATCCGCGCCCGGTAGGTGATGACGTTGGCGACCTGTGCGGCGTTCTGCCTCCCGTACTTGCGGTACACGTACTGGATGACCTCTTCGCGCCGGTCGGAGGCGATGTCGATGTCGATGTCGGGTGGGCCGTCGCGTTCCGGTGCGAGGAACCGTTCGAACAGCAGCCCGTGCATGACGGGGTCGACCGCGGTGATGCCGAGCGCGTAGCAGACGGCGGAGTTCGCCGCTGAACCGCGCCCCTGAGCGAGGATCTCGTTGTCCCGGCAGAAGCGGATGATGTCCTCCACGATGAGGAAGTAGCCGGGGAAGTGCAGGTCGGTGATGACGCGCAGCTCATGCTCGATCTGCGTCCACGCCCGTTCGTTGTCACTGCCGCGCGGTCCGTAGCGCTCCTGCGCCATCTGGTGGGTGAGCTCCCGCAGCCAGGTCGCTTCGGTGTGCCCGTCGGGCACCTCGCAGGGCGGCAGGTCGGGGGCGAGGAGGGTGAGGTCGATGGCGCAGTCGCGGCCGATGATGGCGGCGTTCGCCACGGCCTGCGGGTACCGCCGGTGGATGTGCGCCATCTCTTCGCCGCTGCGCAGGTGCGCGAGGCGGCTCGGCAGGTGCGGGTCGGCGTCCTCGAGGCTCTGCCCGGCGCGGAGGCTGGCATGGACGTCGGCGAGCTGCTTGTCGGTGGGGGCGGCATAGTGGACGTTGCCGGTGGCGACCAGCGGCAGGTCCGCCCCGGTCGACTCCCTCGCGATGCGGGCCCCTTGGGCGAGGGCGTCGTGCAACTCGTCCTGGAGGCCGCTGTGCTCCAGCGGAAGCTCCACCACCACCGCATCCGTCCCGTACTGGTCGACGAGGCGTTCGATCTGCTCCGCGGCGGCCAGTGCCGCCTGCTCGATATCGCCCGTGGCCAGGTGCGGCAGCACGGCTTGCTGAACGGCGCCTTTGCGGCAGCCGGTGAGGATCAGCCAGTGCCCGCCCCGGGCCGCGTCCTGCAGTTCGGTGCGGTTGTAGCGGGGTTCGCCTTTGTCGGCGCCGTCGAGGTGGGCGCGGGCCATCGCAGCGGACAGCCGACGGTACCCGTCCTGACTGCGGGCCAGCACCAGCAGGTGTTCGCCCTGCGGGTCGTGGCTGCCGGTGCGGGGCGCCGACGCGGCGCTCGGCGGGGAGCCGGCGACGGGCAGGGTGAGCTCTGCGCCGTACACGGTGCGCAGGTCGTGCTCGCGGGCGGCCTGCGCGAACCGGATCGCCCCGTAGAACCCGTTGTGGTCGGTGAGGGCGAGCGCATCCAGTCCGAGCCGGTGCGCTTCGGCGACGAGGTCTTCGGGGCTGGAAGCGCCGTCGAGGAAGCTGAAGTGACTGTGGGCGTGCAGTTCCGCGTACGGAACGGCCCGCTCCGGCTCATAGGTGGGAGTGCTGTCCTGCTCACCGGTGTGCTCGATGTGGATCTGGGGCCCGACCGGCACCGACCGGTCCGACAGCACCGCTTCGAGGTCCCGCCAGCTGGGCGGCCCGAGGAACCATCTAGTCATACAGCGCCTCGATCCGCCAGGTGCCGCGTTCGCTCAGCAGCACGAGCGCGAGACCGCTCTCCAGCAGCACCTGCATCCGTGCACCGCGGTGAGCACTGGCAGCGTCCGCGCTGCGCCACCATCCCTGGTCGAGGATCTCGGGGGCGCTGAAGCCGGTGAGGCCGACGGGGGCCGTCCCCGCCAGGTGCGGAGGCAGGCCCTGCTCGCTGGTGAGGTGGGTGGGGTCGGCGCTGAGGACACCGCGGGCGGTGACGACGACGTCGGCCCCGTCAGCGTCGGTCAGCTGCACGGGGATGGTCTCAGCGAACACGGTGGCGGGCAAGGGGGCGGCGGGCCTGCCGGGCCAGGGACCCGTCGGCACCGCGGGTGCTTCGCTCTTCCACGGGATGGTGGCGCTGAGGTCCCGCAGGAGCCGGCCCGTCGCGTTCGGCGCGGGGATCAGCACCGCCTGCTCCCCCGCGATCGACTGGGCGCGAGTGAACGCGCGGTGCGCCCGCAGCGCCTTCTGCCCGGTCTGTCCCCACAGGGCGGGGGCGTGCGTCCCGGCGGGCACCACCTGTTCGGGCAGCAGCTGCAGGTGGGTGAGGGCGCCGGTGCGGATGTCGGTGCGCAGTCGGGCGGTCTGGATCCAGCCGTCGCACTGCCAGCGGACCCGGTCCACGATGTCGGCGGTGGTGAGGGC
Organism: Helcobacillus sp. ACRRO; assembly: GCF_022347125.1. Taxonomy (NCBI): domain Bacteria; kingdom Bacillati; phylum Actinomycetota; class Actinomycetes; order Micrococcales; family Dermabacteraceae; genus Helcobacillus; species Helcobacillus sp. ACRRO. The sequence continues at coordinate 23,383 of NZ_JAKRNG010000009.1, read as the reverse complement.
GCCGTCGTGCCGCCAGGTGCGGGCGGTCTCATGCCCGCCGTCGGCGCGGGCGATGACGGTCAGGCGCGTGCACACCGCCCCGTGCCGGCGCAGCTGCTCCTGCAGCTCCTCCGCCATGGGCTTGGCCACGAACGCCGCCTGGTCCACTCGTTCCAGCGACGGGTCCAGCACTCTGTCCACCTGGATCGGCTGGTCGAGCCGAATGTGCACAGGCGCTGTCGGTTCCTGCCCGTTGGCCAGCAGGTGCAGCAGTGCCACGGCAGGACCGAACCGGTCGGTGACCGAGCGCACCGGCAGGGCGGCGAAGTCGCCGAGGGTGTGCATGCCGAGGCGCTGCAGCAGGTCAACCGTCTCCGGGAGGGACACATCGGTGGTGAGGAAGCGGGAGCTGTGCCCGATCGGCGCCTCCAGCAGCGTCGCGATGGGGTGCGGCGCGAGGTAACGGGCGGCTTCACCGGGGCGCACGATCCGGCCGGTGCGGGCGGCGAGGATCGCCGCGAGTGGTCCATCGGCGATGCCGACGGTGCATTCGAACCCGGTGAGGTCCGCAACCGCGTTGATCAGTGCTTCGGCGAGCTCCTCTTCGCTGCCGGCGTGCCGGGCGGGTCCCCGTGCCGGCATCAGCAGCGCCCCGGGTCGCAGCGCCTCGACCCCGGCGGCGACGGTGTCCACAGCAGCCGCCACGGTTTCGAACAGGGCCGCTTCGGCATCCTCGCTGCGGTCCACGAGAACGAGGTTCGGGCAGGTGGCCTGCGCGGACCGCTTCTTCATCCCCGCATGGACCCCGAGAGCGCGGGCGCTCGCGGACGCGGTGAGGACCCGATGGTGGTCCATCACCGCCAGGAGAGCTGCTGCGCGGTCTGTCTGCAGGGTGTGGTCCCGCTGCGCTTCGAGGGCAGTGAGCAGCGGCCAGTCGGGCACCTGGACGCAGACGGTGCGGGTCGCGGTCGTGGGGGTGGCCGCGGTGCTGGAGGCGGGTGCGGACATCAGGCGGACCGCACGATCGACAGGGCCGGGCGCTTCGACCGCGACGGCGCGGAGGAAGCAGGCGCAGACGCTGCGGTGGTCAGCGGCGATACGACCATGGCGCCGCTGACGCTGGGCAGAGTGATGTCGACACGGCCCGAGGGGAGGCCACGGTTGGTGACGGCAACGGCGACGTCGTGGTGACGAAGCCGCCCGGAGCCGCGGCGCAGGCCGCGCCAGCGCACATGGTCGGCGCTGATCCGCAGGTCGGCACGGCCGGGCGGGTCCGCCGCGAGCAGCAGAGTGTCCTGTGCGCGGGCGCGGGAGATCGCGGCGCGCCACAGCTGGTCGGAGACGGCGCTGCCGATGACGACGACGTCGACCCCGTCGATCATGGCGGAGACGAGCTGGGAGATGCTGGCACCCGGGTCGGGCAGCAGGGCGAGACGGGCGGGATCCACACCGAGGTCGGCGACAGCGCCGAGGCCGAGGTGCGGCATGCCGATGACGGCGCACCAGGACTCCTCCCCCATGGCGGCGCCGGCGAGGGCGAGCAGGAGCGATGTGCTGCCGGTGACGGCGACGCTGCTGCCGGGCCGCAGGCCGGCGAGCACTGAGGCCAGGGCACTGGGGACGGGCAGGGAACCGGTCTCCACGGGCCGACGGATGCCGCCGGTGAGACCGCTGACGCGCGCTTCGGCCGTGCTGAGGACGGCCTGCGCGCGGGCAAGCCGGTCATCGAACGCGATGCTCACTGCAGTCCACCCCTTCCCCGAATTCGAACGTGCGTCCAATCTAGTGGGGCAAGGCGTGTTCGATCAACCCTGTGTTCGAATGTGGTGGTGTGGATGCGGAAGAAGGCGCGGGCGCAGATACGGGTGCGTATCCGGTACCACCACGCTCAACTGCTTTCGATCATTGCGGAGCAGGGGCGCTGGGATGCTTGCTGCTGCGCATTGAGAGCAATGCGGCAACCGCGTTGAGCAGGCCAGCGGAACCGATGACGGACCCCAGCACGACCGAGCGGGTCACGACAAAGCCCCAGGTCGATGTCGCCGAAGCAGACTGCGATCCCGAGGGTTGCGATCGATAGTCCAGCGATGAGGTTCTGCGCGGACCGGAAGCGAGCTTGGGGGGCGTGCGCTGTACCTCATGTTCGCCTCTTTCGAATGGCGTCGAGGTGGACCGGGACTGGACCCACGGGCTCGTCGATGGTCCGGGCCGCTGGCTTCCCTCGACTCCCGCCCCTCCTGACTCGAGGCGCCCCCTGAGCCTCCGGGCCCCGGGGTGGGGGGCGATTCGTCATGCCCGGCCGGCGCGCACGCCCTCACGCTTCGGGACCGGCAACCTGAACAGGAACGACTCCGACAGCCGCGTCAGCGCCAGCGGGACGCCGATCCCGACCACGAGCAGCAGCGGGCCCAGGACCCACCACGTCACGTCTCCGATCAGCAGGTACGCGACACCGATCGCAGGGAAGTGGGCGAGGTAGAAAACGATGGACCGCTCACCGATGAACTGCAGGCCCCGAGACCGGGGCGCACGCGGAGCGATCCACACGGCAGCGAGGATCCCCGCGAGTGAGACGAGGAAGCCGGCGATCGACTCATCCGATCCTTTCATCCAGACGGCCGCCGCAACGGCAGCTACGGCGAGCAGACAGGGGGCCCAGGCGCGGACGCCCTGCCATCGGTCCAGCCACCGCGCGAGGGCCGCGCCGGCAAAGAAGAACGAGCCGAACCAGAGCACTCGAACTACCGCGTTCGTGTCCGGGAACTGCGCCAGGATCACCATGGGGATCGGCCACACCCATGCGGGGATCCAGCGGGTCATCGGTGCGACCAGGTAGCAGGCGAGAAGGACAGCCAGGAACCAGAGGTGCCACGCCCCACCGGCCCAGGCCCAGATAGAGACCAACGTCGCGGGCGACAGCAAGACGATGCAGCTGATCACCATCCACAGCACGTACGGCCAGAGGATCCGCTGAACCTTCCCGGCGTAGAAGTCGCGCAGGGGTTTCGCCACAGACCGTGGGAGAAGCAGGCCCGAGAGTGCGAGCATCACAGGCATCCGGAACGGGAGCAGGAAGTCCATGACGGGCTGCCACGCTGGGGACGCACCGCCGAGGACGGCGGGGACCGTGAGCACGTGGTGGACGATGACGAGGATGATCGCCAGCCCGCGGAGCTCATCCATCCATTCGAGTCGCTTAGCCATGTGCGGATCCTAGCCTGACCTCGCGGTATGTGCGCATCGGTCCCGGGTGGGGGTCTCGGGATGGTCAGTACGCCAAACTGTCGCGGAGTTCGGCCGCGCACTCGTCGGACTCGCAGATCGGGCTCCGCGGGGCGGCAGGGTGGTCGCTGCACATCATGCACCAGCGGGTGCGCGGCGGGAGCCCTAGCAGCGTCCGAATCCAGTTCATGCCCGCATCGCAGCGGCCGGGGTCATACCCGCGTCCACTGCCCACCGATCGTCGGCCCGGACCCGCACGCGCATGTCCGCCAGCCGAGCATCGCCCGCGTCGCCCCGCACGGGCACGGCGTGGGGAGCGGCTCCGCCCAGCCCACACGGATCCGCCGGAGCCACGGGTCGGGGGCCGGGATCGCGGTCACGCCGGCTCCCAGCAGCCTGCGTCCTGCGACTCCTCACCGACTGATGCGAGAGGATCCACCGGCGTGGCCGCGTTCCGCTCGAACCAGGGGATCGGCTTGATTCCGGTCTTCATCTCCTCGACGGCGAGGCGGATACCGTAGGCCCAGTCGCGGTCTGCTTGACTGCTCATGGGCAAGAGCCTGCCGCATCCCTCCAACACTCGAGCATGCGTTCGAGAAAAGGCGGCTCAGGGTTTGAGGCTGATGGCGACGGTGACGCCATCGGTGAACCGGGTGATGGCCTCCAGGGATGTGCGCCGGCCCAGCTGGCGGAGCGCATCCTCCACGTCCGCTCCGGCACGGATATCCGCGACAGTGCGGCCGGGCTCATGCGCCAGGGGGCCGCTCGTGCTTCTACTGCCCCTCTCCATCGCCGCAACAGTGCCTTCACCGGCGCCGACCGCGAGAGCGAGCAGGTCCGCAACCGTCGGGAAGGGGAACAGTCGTGCCCACGACCCCAACCAGCTCACCAGCACCCGCGGGCATGATTCACAGAAATTATGGACAGACCGTGACATCCGGCAGCCAGGAGTTCGACGCCGCGGGGCGGTCTCAGGCCAGTGCGAGCTCCGCCTGCCGCTGCCAGAACACAACAGCGCTCGCCGCCGCGACGTTCAACGAGTCCACTCCCCCGCTCATCGGGATGATGATCGTGCCGTCCACTCGCGACAGGGTGGACCGCTTCAGCCCGTGCCCCTCGGTGCCGAGGATGAACGCGACCTTCTCCCCGGGGCCGAGCTCGGCGTCCTGCAGCGGCACCGACCCCTCTTCCAGCGCCAGCGCGTAACTGGTGAACCCGTGCTCGCGCAGCACATCCAGGCCATGCGGCCACGCTTCCAGGCGGGTCCACGGCACCTGGAACACCGTCCCCATGGAGACCCGAATGGACCGCCGGTACAGCGGGTCCGCGCTCGACGGCGTCACCAGCACCGCATCCACTCCGAGTGCCGCCGCGGAGCGGAACATCGCGCCCAGGTTCGTGTGGTCCACGATGTCCTCGAACACCGCCACAGTGCGTGCACCTGCGAGGACCTCCGCCACCGTCGGCAGCTCGGGGCGGTGCATCGCCGCCAGTGCCCCGCGGTGCACATGGAAACCGGTGGTCTGCTCGAGCACGTCCTCGCTGGCCACGAACACGGGGACCGATGGATCCTTCTCGAACAGCGGCGCGAACTTCTCCAGCCACTTCTCACTCATCATGAACGACCGCGGGCGGCACCCCGACCGCAGCGCCCGGTCGATGACGTTGAAGCTCTCCGCCATGAACAGACCGCGCTCCGTCTCCAGAGCACGGCGCAGGTTCACGTCCGTCATCGAGTGGTAGTCCCGCAGGCGCTCATCCTGCGGGTCCTCGAAGCGGATGATCACGAGAGGGTGAGGGCCCGCGCAGTGAAGCGCTCCCCCTTCTTCTCCGCCACCAGGGGCAGGCCGAACGTCTTCGTCAGGTTCTGGGAGGTCAGCACGTCGCTGATCGCGCCGGCCTTCACGATCTCGCCGCCGCGCAGCAGGACAGCGTGCGTGCAGCCCGGCGGGATCTCCTCCACGTGGTGCGTCACCAGCACGGTCACCGGGGTGGCGGGATCCTTCGCGAGGATGCCGAGGGCGCGCACGAGGTGCTCACGGCCGCCCAGATCGAGGCCGGACGCGGGCTCATCCAGCAGCAGCAGCTCCGGGTCCGTCATCAGAGCGCGCGCCGAGAGCACGCGCTTCTTCTCCCCGGTGGACAGCGTGCCGAAGCGCCGATCGGCGAGCTTCCCAGCGCCGAACACGGTCAGGAGGCGGCGCGCGCGCTCCACATCGGAGTCCTCATACTCTTCGCGCCAGCGGCCCACCACCGAGTACCCGGCGGTGACCACAACGTCCAGCACACGCTCACCGGCGGGAATGGAGTCGGCGAGGGCCTGGCTGGCGAGGCCGATCATGGGGCGCAGCTCGAACACGTCGGTGCGGCCCACGCGCTCATCGAACAGGTCCACGGTGCCGGAGCTGGGGTGCATGCGCGCCGCCAGCAGGGAGATCAGGGTGGACTTCCCAGCGCCATTGGGGCCGAGCACCACCCAGCGCTCCCCCTCGCTGATCGTGAGGGAGACGTCCTTCAGCAGGTGCTTCTCACCTCGGCGAACACTGACGCTGTTCAGCTGCGCAACAGGAACCATGCCACCAACCCTACCGCCCGCTCCCCCCACCCTGGAGGCAGGGCGCGCCCGTACACTGGCGCGCATGACGAACCGAACGGTGAGACTGTCCGCCCACGGCGTCGCGGCCGATGAGATCCGCGCCGCCATCGATGTCCTGGTCGCCGCCAACGAGGTTCCGGTGGAGTTCCCGCCCGCCGTCCTGGAGGCCGCTGAACGCGCCGCCGGCTCCTGGCAGAACGGCGAGGTGGAACGCGAGGACCTGCGGGACATCCCGTTCGTCACCCTCGACCCCGCCTCCTCCACCGACCTCGACCAGGCGCTGCACATCGACCCCGATGGGGACGGCTTCCGCGTCCGCTACGCCATTGCGGATGTGCCCGCCTTCGTGCACCTCGGGGACGTGATCGATCAGGAGGCGCGTCGGCGCGGCGCCACCGTGTACCTCCCGGGCCGACGGGTTCCGCTGCACCCCGAGGTGCTGAGCGAAGGAGCGGCATCCCTGCTGCCGGACCAGGACGCTCCCGCATTCGTGTGGGACATGCGCCTGGACGCGGCCGGCGCCGTCACCGCCTGCAGCCTCACCCGTGCCGTGGTCCGCAGCCGCGAGAAGCTCGCCTACGACGCTGTCCAGCACGACCTCGACGCCGGCCAGGGCCACCCCATGATGCTGCTCCTGCAGCAGGTCGGCGACCTCCGCATCGAACAGGAGAAGCTGCGCGAGGGCGCCTCGCTGAACACGCCGGAGCAGGAGGTGGAGGAGAACGAGGACGGCAGCGTCCGCCTCGCCTGGCGCACCCCGCAGCCGATCGAGGACTCCAACGCGCAGATCTCCCTCATGACGGGCATGGCCGCAGCGCAGATGATGATCGATGCCGGTGTCGGCATCCTGCGCACCATGCCCGCCCCCACCGATGAGGCCCGCACCCGTTTCCGTCTGCAGGCGGAGGCCCTCGGCATCACCTGGGCCGACGGTCAGCCGTACGGGCAGTTCCTCCGCACCCTCGATTGGCGCAACCCGCAGCATCTCGCGCTGCTCAACCACGCAGGGGTGCTGTTCCGCGGTGCCGGATACCTGCCGCTCGGGGCCCCGCCGGCCGACGACGACGCGGACGAGGCGCCCAGCCTGGAGCAGGCCGCGATCGGCGCCCCGTACGCCCACGTCACCGCGCCGCTGCGCCGCCTCGTGGACCGCTTCGGACTCCTCGTCTGCTGGATGATCAGCACCGACCGCGCCATCCCCGCTGAGCTGCGCGCCGCCCTCGGCGAACTGCCGGAGATCATGAAGTCCACCGGTTCCGTCGCCGGGAAGCTGGAGCGCGAAGCGGTGGATCTCGTGGAGGTGCTGAGCCTGAAGCCGTTCGTGGGCCAGGAGTTCACCGGCACCGTCATCAAACGCTCCGACGGGGAGAAGCCGCGCGTGGAGGTGCAGCTCGTGGAACCACCCGTCACCACGTGGGTGGCCGCCGACGCCGACCTCGGCACGCACGTTCGACTCCGCCTGGAACGGATCGCTGAACCGGAGAAGGACGGCGCGATCCCCACCGCCGAGTTCAGCCTCCTGACGTGACGGCGATCCCTGTGCCGCGCCTGGCGGTGCTGTCCTCCTGGACGCACGGTCTGCTGCGCGGCCGCCTCTGCGCCGACGGGCTCCTCGACCAGCTCGACGGCCCCGAGTTCTTCTTCGCTCCCCCGTTCGACCCGGCGGCGTGGCTGCTGGACCTGCAGCTGATGCACCGCCCCATCGTGAACCTCGTGCTGCCGCAGCCCGGGCGGATCGCCGGCCTCATCGGCCCGCCCCCGGCGATCGCGGCGGCGCTGGACGCAGGGCAGGCGCTCGTGGTCGCCGACGGGCCCCTCGCCCACCACACCCTCACGGTCCACCGCCAGGATCCGCACCACCGCACCCTCGTGGTGGATCGGCACAACGCCCCACCGAACCGGCCCGTCACGCCGCAGCGGACCGACGGGGCCCGGGAGCACCTGTTCCGCTGCCTGCAGGACGCGGCTGACCGCGCGCAGCGCCTGGACATCGTGCTGGAGGAACCCGTCGGCCCCGCGGAGCTGCCCGACGACTGGTTCCTGATGGAGCCCCACCCCGGGATCGACGCGGGGCATGTGGAAACCGCGCGGATCGCGGGCCGCGCCGCGGTGCAGTGCGAGCGGCTTCTGGAGGACCCGGACCTCGATACGGCGCGACGGGAGTTGGTGCGGGATCTGCATGATGCTGCCCGCAGCGCCCTCAGCGCGGTCCTCTCCTCCTCACCAGTGTGAGCGCGGCTAGACTGCGCAGACGAGAGCCCCGTCGAAAGGACATGCTGTGGTTGACACCGCCTACCGCGGACTGCTGATCTCCGACGTCGACTCCACCTTCCTCACGCAGGAGGTGATCGAACTGGTCGCCGACTACGCCGGCGTGCGCGACGACGTCGAAGAGGTGACGCTGCGGGCGATGCGCGGCGAACTGGACTTCGCCGAGTCTCTGCACCACCGCGTCGCCGCCCTCAAGGGCCTGCCCGCCACCGTCATCGACGAGGTGCGCGAGCAGCTCGTGCCGACCCCTGGCGCGGTCGAACTCGCCTCCGAGGCGATCGAGCGCGGCTGGCTGGTGGCGCTGGTGTCCGGCGGCTTCGAGGAGATCATCACTCCGCTCGCGGAGCAGGTCGGCATCCAGTCGGTGCTGGCGAATCGCTTCGAGGTGGCCGACGGGCACCTCACCGGCAGGGTCGACGGCCCGATCGTGGACCGCGAAGCGAAGGCGATGCAGGCGCGGTTCCTGTCCGCCGCGCACGGTGTGCCGCGCGAGCGCATCATCGCCCTCGGCGACGGCGCCAACGACATCGACCTCATGGCGGAGGCCGGCCTCGCGGTGGGGTTCCACCCGAAGCCGGCCCTGCGGGAGGTTGTGGACCTCGTGATCGACGGCCCGTCCCTCGACCCGGTGCGTGAGCACCTGGCCCGACTCGACGGGTTCTGAGCGACGGCCCGGCCGTTCGCTGGGCCGTCAGCCGCGCAGCAGCGCGTGCAGGCTCAGCGAATCCTCACCGAGCTCAGCCCACGAGCCGAGGCGGCCGCTGAAGACGCTGACGGACCCCGTCGGCATCCCCAGCCGCACCTGTGCGGTCGCACCCGAATCGGACGACTCCTCATCGGCGAGGTGGGAGGCGAGCGAGGACATGACCGGCTCGTGGCCTATCACCAGCACCACCGATTCGTCGGCGGGCAGGCGGTGGAGCTCCTCGAGCACCTCAGCAGGTCCGGTGGCGTAGAACTCGTCGTGGACGCTGACGTCCCCGTCGAAGTCCGGAAGACCGGGGCGCAGCGCATCCCACGTGTCGCGGGTGCGCTGCGCGGAGGAGACGAGGACTCGGGTCGGGCAGATGCCCTGCGAACGGAGGTAGTCGCCGACGGCGCGGGCCTGAGTGACACCCTTGGAGGCCAGAGGGCGCTCCTTATCGGTGGGGGCGGAGTTCTCCGCCTTGCCGTGGCGCATGAGCAGAAGCATCCGACTCGGAGGTTCGTCGTTCACAAGTCCTCTTCCTGTGTGATGGTGACGGTCCGAATCAGTGTCCCATACCGAGGCCGCCGTCGACCGGGATGACAGCACCGGAGATGTAGGCGGCGTCATCGGAGGCGAGGAACGCGGCGACCTTCGCCACCTCCTCCGGCTGGGCGAAGCGGCCCGCCGGGATCGCCTTCTGGTACTCCTTCTTCAGATCGTCGCTGAGCTGCTGGGTCATCTCCGTGTCGATGTAGCCGGGGGCGATGACATTCGCGGTGATGCCGCGGGAGCCGAGCTCACGGGTGATGGAGCGCGCCATGCCGACCAGGCCGGACTTGGAGGCGGCGTAGTTGACCTGGCCCGGGGAGCCGTACAGGCCCACCACGGAGGAGATCAGGATGATGCGGCCCTTCTTCTTTCGCATCATGCCCTTGATGGCGCGCTTCACGGAGCGGAACGCACCCGTGAGGTTGGTGCCGAGGACGTTCTCGAAGGAGTCGTCGCTCATGCGCAGCAGCAGCTGGTCGTCGGTGATGCCGGCGTTGGCGACCAGCACCTCGATCGGGCCGTTCTTCTCCTCCGCCTCAGCGAACGCGGCGTCCATGGAGGCGGAGTCGGTGACGTCCGCAGCCACGGTGAGCGCGCCGTCGGGGCCGCCCGTGCCGGAGCGGGAGGTGACGGCGACCTTGTCGCCGAGGGACAGGAAGTGCTCTGCGAGGGCGTAGCCGATGCCTCGGTTGCCGCCGGTGATCAGGACGCTGCGTGCAGTCACCGCGTTCTCCTTCGATGGGGTCATGAATGGGCCCCGCTACCCTATCGCGGCCGCCTGGTGCGCTGATCGCCCCCGCGAACCCGACACGGTCGTACACTGGTGGCCGCACCCACTGACCGATGCATCCCTGCAGCAGGGGAAGGGACACGACCACTATGGCACTGCGCTTCAACCCACCGCCCAACTGGCCGCCGGCAGAACCGGGCTGGACACCGCCCGAAGGCTGGCAGCCGGACCCCGCGTGGGGCGAAGCGCCCGCCGACTGGCAGTACTGGGTGGAGGACGACGCGGACGACTCCGCCTCCCACGCCGGTGCCGCAGGCTCCGCGTCCGAAACAGGTTCGTCCGCGACGGGCTCCTCCGCGGCGAGCGCCGCCCCCGCCCCGATGTTCGGCGCCGGTGACAGTGAGCCCTCCGGCGCGACCACGCAGAACTGGACACCGATCCAGGCGCAGGGCGTGCCGGAGAAGAAGGGCTTCTTCGCCCGGTTCTGGTGGCTGACCTGCCTGGTGCTGCCGCTGCTGCTCGCGATCCTTGCCGCAATCGCCCTGTCCTTCTACTTCTTCAAGGGCGACGACGAGGCGACAGCTGACCCGTCGCCCAGCCCCAGCTCCAGCTCCAGCGCACCGGCTGACCCGACCACCACGTCTGAGGCCCCGTCACCCACTGAGACTGCTGAGCCCACGCCGAAGGAACCGCTGGTCAAGCCGGACAAGAACGCTGAGAAGAAATCTGTGGTCACCTTCTCCGGCTCCGGTGAGGTGGTCCTCTCCACCCGCTGGTCCGACGGCAGCGACATCAAGACGAGCGACGGCGAACCGGTGGACAAGCCCACCAACGGCACCTACCTCGTGGTGACGGTTCAGACCACCTCGAAGTCCGGAAAGATCCACCAGAACCCGCTGAACGTCCGGGTCAACACCCCGTACGGCGGTGTGGTGGATGTCGCGCGCACCTCCTACAGCCAGTCCGATGAAGCGGGTCTGAACACGTTGGACTACGACCTCGAAGAGGGCGAGTCCGGCACCATGCGCATCCTGTACGACATCAAGAAGGTCCCGGACCTCACCATCACCTGGAACGGTGACAAGTCCGGCGCCAAGTGGGCAGTCCCCGAGAAGTGACCGTGTCCCGCTTCAACCCCGCCCCCGCCTGGCCGGAGCCGCCCAGTGCCGACTGGGAGCCTCCGGCCGGGTGGGTGCCTCCCGCTGACTGGCCCACCCCGCCGGCGGGGTGGCGCTGGAACGCGGAGGAGCTGCCGACGGATGCTCCCCTGGCGCCGAGCGGCTCGCTGCGCGCCAGCGGAGCCCGCCTCCAGCGCGGCACCGACCTCGACTATCCCCTGGCCGTGACCGCACCGGGCGTCCTCGCCGATTCCCCCACCGCCCAGGACATTCCCGAGGCTGAGATCCGCCGCCCATCCCGCCGCGTGGACGCGGTCATCGCGGTGATCAGCACCGGGATCGTGGGCGGCACCGTGTACCTGTTCCTGCGACTCCTCGACCACGCGGCCGTGCTGCCGCAATGACCGACCAGTTCGCCGCTCCCCCGCCTCCGGCTCCGAAGGCCCGCTCCGAGGACGTCTCGCACCGCCTGCGGATCTACTCCATCAACATGGCGATCCGCATGATCTGCTTCGTGCTGATCCTCATCGTGCCCGGCTGGTGGAAGCTCGTGATGCTGGTCGCTGCGGTCCTCATCCCCCTGTTCGCGGTGATGTTCGCCAATGACCAGGACCGCGAGGGGCAGAGCTCCCCTCCGCCCGAGCCGTCGGGCGGACCTCTGCTCCTGGAGTCATCAGCGCCCGTGGTTATCATCGACTCCGACGGCCGCATCATCGACGAGGACAGCACGACCAGCGAAGAATGAAGACCCTGCTCACACCCCGGTGGGCGCTCGCCCTCCTCCTCGTGCTCGCCGCCGTCACCGCGTGCATCCTGCTCGGCCGCTGGCAGTTCCACCGCTACGAAGCGAAGGCTGAGGCCGTCGCCACCATCGAACGCAACTACGACGCCGCACCCGTCGACCCCGCCGGTCCACTCCCCTCCCCGACCTCTGCGCTGCGGGCTGAGGACGACTACACCCAGGTCACCATGACCGGGCAGTACCGGTCCGAGGACACCCTGTTCGTGCGCAACCGCACCCGTGCCTCCCAGGTCGGGTTCCTGCAGCTCGTCCCCTTCACCGACGGCGAGCGCACCCTGCTGGTGGTGCGCGGCTGGGTACCCGCTGCGAAGGTCGAGTCGACACCGGCGGGCTCACCCCCGCTGCCGGACGGCACCGTCACCCTCACCGCCCACCTGAGGCCGACGGAGCCCCGCCTCGGCCGGGCGCAGACCGACGGCCAGGTGCAGTCGATCAACGTCCCCGATGTCCAGGGGCAGACCGGGCCGCTGCCCGGAGTCATGACGGGCGCCTACGGCACGATGATCAGTGAGGACCCGTCGGCACCACCGGCCGATGCGTCCGCGCCGCTGATGCCGGTGGAGCGGCCCGAGACCGACACCGGACCACACCTGTCGTACGCGTTCCAGTGGTGGGTGTTCGCGGCGTTCTTCCCCGTCGGATTCGTGGTGGCGGCGCGCCGCGCCGTCCTGGATGAGCGCGATGCCCGCGCCGAGAGCGGTGACCCAGACGCGGAGGCGGCCGACGGATCTCGGACCGATGGCCCTTCCGCCCGCAGCGCCGGCGCGAAGCGGCCGCGGCGACGACTCAGCGACGAAGACGAAGAGGACATGCTGGTGACAGGAGAAGGACTGTGAGAAGCGGGTTCATGCCCGGTGAGCTGCCGCGCGGCATCGCCCACCGCGGCTTCGCCCCGGACGGTGACGAGAACACGCTGGAGGCCTTCCACCGGGCCGTCGCAAACGGCGCGGACGTCATCGAAACCGACGTGCACGCCACCGCCGACGGCATCGCCCTCACCGTGCACGATCCGCAGATCCGCTGCGGCGCCACGGGCGACGAGCACACCGTCGCCGAGAGCCGCCTGCAGGACCTGCGCGGAGTGCGCGTGGGCGGCCTCAGCCCCATTCCCACCCTCGAGGACGTCCTCGGGGACCTGGACGTCCCGGTCAACATCGACATCAAAGCGGAGCAGGCGATCCTGCCGACCGCCCGAGCGATCGTCCGCGCCGGCGCGCAGGACAGGGTGTGCCTCGCGGGCTTCACCGGTGCCTATCCGCGGCGGGCGGCGGCGATGATCACCGGCATGACCGGGGTGCGGGTGAGGCGCAGCCCGTCACTCGCGCCGATGGCGGCGATCCGCCTGGCCGACGCGCTCGAACTGCCCGGCACGGATACCCTGCTGCGCCGCTGGGACGCACTGCAGGTGCCGGAGCAGGTGCGGGGTGTGCGGGTGGTGACCGAGCGCCTCATCGCGAAGGCGCACCGGGCAGGCTGCGAGGTGCACGTGTGGACGGTGGATCACCCCGGGGACATGCGGCGCCTGCTGGAGATGGGGGCGGATGGTATTATCACTAACCGCATCGATCTGTGGAATACACAGGTCAGCCCGCGCGTTGACCGGGTGTGAGCAGATCGCCACACGCACCGAATCAGTGGAAGAAGGCTGGAACTAGATGAGCTCTCGCTCGCTGAGAGGAACCCGGCTGGGTTCGCTGTCCATGGAGACCGATGAGGGCGTCCTCGCGGCACCCCGCCAGGAGTCGCCGTACGACTGCCCCAACGGCCACACCACGATCCTCCCGTTCTCCGTGGAGGCGGATGTTCCGCTCGTGTGGGAGTGCCGCTGCGGCGCCACCGCCGTGCTGCGCGACCACGAGAAGCCCGATGAGAAGCCGGGTCGCCCCGTCCGCACCCACTGGGACATGCTGCTGGAGCGCCGCTCCGAGGAAGAGCTGCAGGTCCTCCTGGACAAGCGCCTCGACCTGCTGCGCCGCGGCCGCCTCCACTCCAACCGTCACTTCCTGTGACGCTGTGAGGCTCCGCGCACGCTGAGATGCGCACGCGGTCCGCAGCCTCAGGCGCGGGGGTCCTCCCCCTTCTCACGCACCACGCCGCCCTCGATCATCGGGGGCGGCGTCTGCGTTGCCGCATGCGACCCGGTGGAGGACGCCCGGTCATCCGAGGTCACCACGATCTCCCCCTCGATCACCCCGCCGCGGCCCCGGAAGAACAGCTGCCGACGATTCGCGGACCCCAGGCCCGCCTTCTTCATTGCGGAGTCCTGCACCGGGGTCAACAGCAGAGCGAGGCCCGCCAGGTCCGTGAGGATACCGGGGAAGAAGAACAGCAGCGCCGCCATCAGAGTGAACACGGGACGGGACCGGCGCGAGGAGGAACGGGAGCCGTCGCGCAGCGTGCGGATCAGCGCACCGAGGCGACTCATCGACTGCTGCGTGGCCAGCACCAGCAGGGCGATGCCGATCAGCCAGCCGATCACCACGATGAGAACCGGCCACCAGAAGCTCGTGTTGACCCCGATCGCGATCAGGATCGCGAGCTCCGCCAGGCCGATCAGCAGAATCCACAGCGGCAGCAGGGACATCGCCTTCTCTTTCACCGTCGACTCCTTCGGGCCTGGACGATACGGTCGGCCCATCCTCCCACCGTGGCCTGGAGGCGACGCCCATGATGGGCCGCGCCCCACTGAGTGACCCGAACGAGCGCCTCGCGGACGATCGCAGAGCTCATCTTCGAAGCGCCCTCGGTGCGCTCATCGAAGTCGATCGGGACCTCCACGATGCGGGCCCCGGCACCGTCGGCACGACGCGTCATGTCGACCTGGAAGCAGTACCCCTGGGACGCGACCGCATCCCCGGCCAGGACAGTGCGCAGCAGGTCGGCGCGGAATGCTCGGAAGCCCGCGGTGGCGTCGTGAACGGTCAGGCCGAGCATGAGGCGTGCGTAGATGTTGGCACCGCGGGACAGTACCTCCCGGTGCGCCGGCCAGTTGTGCACGCGCCCGCCCGGCACCCACCGTGACCCGATGGCGAGGTCCGCGCCGGCGTCCACGGCATCGAGGAGCCGATGCAGCTGCTCGGGGCGGTGGGAGGCGTCTGCGTCCATTTCACCGATGACCTCGTAGCCGCGCTCCAGCGCCCACGCGAACCCCTCCAGGTAGGCGGGGCCCAGGCCCTGTTTGCTGGCCCGGTGCAGGACATGGATCCGTCGGCGGCCCTCGGCGGCCTCATCGCGCAGCGCTTCCTGTTCGGCCCAGGTGCCGGTTCCATCGGGTGAGCCGTCGTCCACGATGAGGGTGTCCACGTGCGGCAGCGCGGTCAGCAGGCGGCGCAGGGTGCCCGGCAGGGCCTCGCGTTCGTTGAATGTGGGGGTGACGATGATGGTCCTCATCGGGTCTTCCTCCTGCGTTGGGGCATCGTGCGTGAGGGCTGTGCGGGGGCGGGGCTGCGCTCCGGAATAAGGGCGAGCAGCACGAGGACGGCGGCGGAGCCGACCACGGGAGCCCACCGGATCAGGGTGCCGAACCGCATCGCCGGGGTGATGCCGGTGTGCAGGGGAACATCCGCCTGCATCGACCCGGCGACCCAATGGTCGAGGGAGGCGATGGTGCGGCCGTTCGGGGTGAACACGGCGGAGTGCCCCACGGTGGAGATGTGCACCACTGAGCGGCCGGAGACCACCGCCATCACCTTCGCTTCGGCGAGCTGCTGGATCGCTTCGTCGGAGTCGCCGAACAGCGCGTTGTTGGACTGCACCACGATCATCTGTGCATCATCGGCGACGACGTCCTGGACAAGGTTCTCGTAGGCGATCTCGAAGCAGATGAGGACGCCGACGGGTGCCCCCGCAACCTGCATCACCCCGACTTCACTGCCGGCGACCATGTCGGTGGCGACGAGTTCGACCTTGTCGGTGATGCGGGAGAAGAACCCGCGCGCCGGAATGTACTCCCCGAAGGGCACGGGGTGGCGCTTCGCGTACTGCTGGGCGGTGGGGCCGTTCTCGTCCACGAGGATCGCCATGTTCCTGCGGTTGTCGCGGCCGTGCGGCACCTGCGCGCCGATGAGGATGGGTGCACCGGCCTGCCGGGAGAGGTCGGCGACCTGAGCCATGCGGGACGGCTGCGAAGGCGCGTTCCAGCCGGTGGAGTCCTCCGGCCACACCACGAGGTCCGGCTCATGCGCGGGCCGGGTCCCGGACGCTGCTGCTCCGCGGCTGGACAGCGCGGTCCGGGTCGCCGCGACATGGTTGTCGAACATCTCCTCCGGCAGGTAGTACGAGCCCGGTGGCGGCGGCTTCACATTGCCCTGCACCGCGGTGACCGCAAGGCTGCGCGGCTCGGTGGCCGACGGATTCCGCGGAAGCGGCACCACCACGGATGCCGCGATGACCAGAGCTGCCGTCAGCAGCGGCAGGAGAGCCCCGAGCCCGTCGAGGCGGTCACGGCGGCGACCGGCGAGCCCCAGCAGGCAGGACGCGACCGCGGCCCCCATCCAGCCGAGCACGACGGCGAGCCCCGGCACCCCGATCCACGGGCCGAGGTTCAGCAGCGGCGAATGGGCGAGGGAGAACGCCGACGCCGCCCACGGCAGGCCGCCCCACGGCACATGCGAGCGGACCGCTTCGGTGCCCGCCCACAGCACACCGATCGCAAGGGCGGGCAGCAGCCCGTGGCCCCAGCGGGCGAGGACCGCGCGGGAACCGAGGGCGAACAGCAGCAGGTAGCAGGCTTCGAACACCGCCAGTGCCGCCCATGGTCCGAGCCCGGCGTAGATGTTTGCCCACGCGAACAGCGGGAGGAAGGCGCACACCCCGAACACGATGGCGACCACTGCAGCGATCGACCGCCGCTTCGTGTGGGAGGCGATGACGAGCAGACCGATCGCCACCGGCAGCAGGAACCACAGGTCCGCGGGTGGGAACGACTGGCTGAACAGGACCCCGCCGACGGCCGCGAGGATCACGGCGACGCCGCCGGGGGTGCGCAGCGAGGTGGGGCGGGAGGTCACTCCCCCGGCTCCAGTGCCTGGGGGGCGTCGAGCTCCCCGGCATCGAACACGACCTCGCCGTCCTTCATGGTGAGCAGGGCGCGCGGTTCGCCGTCGGTGAGGTCCGGCAGCATCGGGGTGCGGGAGCGGGGGTCCGTGGACCAGGTCTGGATGCGTTCGTCATTGCCGCGGACCGTCAGGTCCCACGGCTCCCACACCACCAGGTCAGCGGGCGCGCCCGGGTTCAGGGACCCGGGATGGTGCTGCCCGAGGAGGCGGCGGCCGCCGCGGGTAGCGGCGAGGAACGCGGCCCTTTCGGAGATGCGCTTGTCAGGGTCAGCGTCGATGCTGGCGGCGCGCACCCAGCGCCAGGGTGAGCCGTCCTCCCCTCCGGAGCCGAACGCGATGGCGGTGCCGCCGGAGGCCTCCGCGAGGTAGTCCACCGCGATGTCGATCATCGGCACGATGATGCGCACCCCGTCCTGCATGCCGCGGCCGGAGGCGGCGGGGCCCACATCGGTGATGCCGAGCGCGGCCCGCGGCGCGGCGTACCCGTCGCCGGCGGCGGGGACCGACGGGTCCTCGTGGCCCTCGGCGGAGGCGCCGGAACGACCGGCGATGGTGCGGCCCACCGGCAGGGCGTCCACGAACGACGGGGAGACCAGGCACCCGTCGGCCCGAATCGCGGGTGTGCCGGTGAACAGGGCGCGCGCCGTGGAAGCGGGGCCGGTCCAGGCGATGACGCCGTCGTCGATGAGGACGGCGCTCGCTTCGGGGTCGTCCGAGCTGTACAGAACGATGTCGAGCAGCAGAAGGGGCATGGGCTCTCCTCACATATCCTGGGCGACGATGCCGCGCTGCAGCAGCGAGCGCGCCTGGCGGGCGGTGACGGCAACGGTCAGGGCGTCATCGGAGCCTCCGATGTGCTCCATGTGCTCCAGCAGGTCGATCACCTGCCGCACGTGGCGCACGAAGTCGCCCGGCGCGGCGCCCATCTCCCCTACCGATGACGCGAAGCCCTGACCCAGTGCCCACCGATGCACCGCGCCGGCCATCGTGGCGCACGGCTCCTGGGTGACGTCGAGTCCGCGGGGCCGCTCCTGGGCGTTGATCTGGTCGGTCAGCACGCCGAGGGCGTGCAGAGCACGGCCGAATGCACGGTCGGCGATCTCCTCCGGCGCAGAGTCGTCCCGGCGCGGCTCGTAGCAGAGGGACGAGGCGACAGCGGCCAGCATCGGCGGCTTCAGGCCCGTGAACACCCCCTCGGTGATGCCCTCGCAGATCACGAGGTCGCGGTCGGAGAAGATCCGCTCCAGCAGATGCCCCTTGTCAGTGATCCGTGTGGAGCCGTTATCGGCGCGTTCCACATAGCCGAGGGCATGGAGCACCTCGAGCACCCGATCGAACTCCCGCGCCAGGTAGGAGGTGCGCTGCGTGATCGACCGCAGCGCCTTGTCGCGCTGGCGGGCGGCCTTGCGGTAGCGGGAGATCCACCGCATGTGCGCGTCGATGTCCTCGCAGGAATGGCAGGGGTGCTCCCGCAGGCGGGACCGCAGCTCCAGCAGCACCGTATCCTCAGCGGCGGTGGACGGTTCGCGCTTCGGCGGGCGCGCTGCCGCACCGTGCCCCGCGAGCTGCTTCTTCAGCGCGGCGCCGGTGTCGCGCCGCACCTTCGCCGCCCGCAGACGGTCCGGGTCAGCGGTGCGCATCGTGCCGATCACCGCGGGCCGGGTGCGGAAGTCATCCGCCCGGTACTCGCGGAACTGACCGTCGGTGGTGACGGCGGTGATGTGGGGGCCGTCCACGCGGCGCTCGTTCCAGATCACCACGCCGTAGCCCTGGCGGCGACCACCGGGCAGCTGCACGATGTCACCGCGGCGCAGTTTCTTCACCGCCTGGCGCGCACGGGTGCGCTCCCGCTCCGCGCGGTCCCGACCGAGCGCCTTCTCCCGTTCGGAGATCTGCTCCAGCAGGTCCGCGTACTCGACGATGTCGCCCTGCTCGCAGGTGATCGCCTGGCGGTACTGCTCCGCGGTCTCCTCCAGATCGCGGGCACGGCGCGCCTGGGAGACGACGCTGCGGTCCGTCTGGAACTGCGCGAACGAACTGTCGAGGGTGTCGCGGGCGTCCTCGAGGTTGAACCGGTCCAGCAGGTTCACCGTCATGTTGTACGTGGGGCGGAACGCCGACTTCAGCGGGTAGGTGCGCTTGGACGCCAGACCCGCCACCTCCTGCGCGGACGTGGAGTTCATGACGGCGACCACCGCGTGGCCCTCCGTGTCGATGCCGCGGCGACCCGCGCGGCCCGTCAGCTGCGTGTACTCCCCCGGGGTGATGGGGGCGTGCTCGGTGCCGTTGAACTTCTTCAACTGGTCCAGCACCACTGTGCGGGCCGGCATGTTGATGCCGAGCGCCAGGGTCTCGGTGGCGAACACCAGCTTGATGAGGCCCTCGGCGAACAGGTCCTCCACGATCGTCTTCACCATCGGCAGCTGCCCGGCATGGTGGGAGGCGACACCGGCGAGGGCGGCTCGTTCGATGCGGTGCATGCCGAGGGCGTCGGCGTCAGGCCCGGCGAGGTCGGCGAAGCGGGCGCGGAAGGCGGCCCGGATGCGTCGGCGCTCCTCCGGCGTGGTCAGCTCCACGTTGGCGCGCATCAGCTGCCCCACCGCCTGATCGCAGCCCGCGCGGGAGAAGATGAAGAAGATCGCCGGCAGCAGGTCCGCTTCGGCGAGGGCGTGGACGATGTCCGCTCTGCTCATGCCTCGCGGACGCATCCGCTGCTCGTGGCGGCGCTCGCGGAAGGAGCCGCGGCCCTTCCGATTCCTTCCCCGGTACACGGGGCGCTCGTGTCCGCCGAGGCGCTGCAGCGCGGGGTTGATCTCCCGGTAGCGGGTGTTGACCTCGGGACCGTGGGCGGGTGTCGGGTTGCCGTCGAGGTCGAGGAAGACGTCGACCAGGTCGTGGTCGAACAGGACGTGCTGCCACAGCGGCACGGGGCGACGGTCCGACACGATCACTTCGGTGGTGCCGCGCACCTCATCGACCCAGGCCCCGAACTCCTCAATGTTGGACACGGTCGCGGACAGGGCGACCAGCGCCACGGTGCGCGGCAGGTGGATGATCAGCTCCTCCCACACGGGGCCGCGGAACCGGTCGGCGAGGTAGTGGACCTCGTCCATCACTACGAACCCGAGGTCCATCAGCGCTGGGGAGTCGGCGTACATCATGTTGCGGAGGATCTCGGTGGTCATCACGACCACGTCCGCCATGGGGTTGATGGAGGTGTCGCCGGTGATGAGGCCGACCCGGTCGTGCCCGAGCCACTCCACCAGCTCCTGATGCTTCTGGTTCGACAGCGCCTTGATCGGCGCGGTGTAGAACACCTTCACGCCTTGGGAGATGGCGCGGTGCACGGCGTATTCGCCGACGATGGTCTTGCCGGCACCCGTCGGCGCCGCCACCACGACGGAGGAGCCGCGGTCGATGGCGTCCATGCCGTCGATCTGGAACGGGTCGAGGTCGAAGCTGAAGCGGTCGAGGAATTCGCGGCGGGTGCTCATCAGGTCTCCTGCTCCACGAGGATCCGCACCGCGCCCTTCTTCAGCCGTGCGGTCATCGGCAGGAAGCAGCGGGGTTCGCCGTCGGAGAAGGCGCGCAGCACCGTCCCGCTGGCGGCAGCGGTGTCCTGCAGCCCGATGCGGAGTGACTCGGTGACGGGGATGGTGCGGAACTCAGGACGGTCGATGTGGGTTCCGCGGTACACGCGGGGCAGCAGCCGCAGCAGGCGCGCACGGCTGAGAGGCGAGACCACGGCGAGTTCGAGGCGGCCGTCGAACGGGTCGGACTGAGGGGAGAGACGCAGGCCGCCGCCCATGGCGCCGGAGTTGCACAGTGCGATCAGCGGGGAGGTGATCTCCTGCCGCTCCCCGCCGTCCACTTCGATCCAGTAGTCGACGGTGCCGTAGGTGAGCGCTTCGCGCAGCACCGCCGACGGGTACCGCAGAGCCCGGGGCGCCGCGGAGACGGCAGCGCGGGCGTTGACGCGGGCATCGAAGCCGAGGTTGACGTTGCCGACGGCGAGGGAGACCTGGTCGCACTCATCGCAGGTCACCGCGATCGCGTCGATCGGAGTGACGGGGCGGGAGAGGGCGTGCAGGAGGATGCGGACCGCTTCGTCCGCATCGCCGATGGGAAGGCCGAGCGCGCGGGCGAGGTCGTTGCCGGATCCGGCGGGCACGATGCCGAGGCGGACGGGGGTGTCCGCGACGATGGAGGCGCCGAGGGCGACGGTGCCGTCACCGCCGACGACGACGAGGGCGGCGAGGTCGTGGGCGACGTCCTGCACGCGCAAACGGGCGACCTCGGCGCTGGGGCCGGAGAGGTCCACGACGGACAGGCCCGCCATCGTCAGCAGATGGTGGACTCGGCGGCCGATGCGGCCGGCGGAGCCGGAAGCGGCGGTGGGGTTCGTCAGCAGGCCGACGCGCAACCGGCTCACCGGTCCGACTCCCGGTAGGAGTCCTCCACAGACTCCGGGAGATCGATGGGAGCGGGGGCGTCCACAATGGTGGACGCGGTGCCGGCGTCCAGGTCCGCCTCCAGCGCGGCTTCGCGCTTGGCACGGCGGCGGTCGTTGACGGCCGAGATGCCGACAGCGGCGAAGAACAGGATGATCAGCGGCACGGACATCGCGATCAGGGTGATCGGGTCCGGGGTCGGCACCAGGACGGCCACGAACACGAACGATAGGAAGATCGCCCAGCGCCAGCCCTTGATCATCGTGCGGGCCGGCAGGACCCCGACCATGTTGAGGGCCACCAGAAGCACCGGATAGATGAACGCCAGCCCGAACGCGAGGACCACCTTGATGACGAGGTCCAGGTACATCCCGAACTCCACCAGCTGTGAGACCTCCGAATTGGGGCGGAAGCCCAGCAGCACGGGAACCAGCTTGGTGGTGGCGAAGTATCCGGCGGCGCAGCCGATCAGGAACAGCGGCGCGGAGGCGCCGACGAAGCCGATGGCGTACTTCTTCTCGTTCGTGTGCAGACCCGGCGTGATGAACCGCCAGATCTGGTACAGGACGATGGGGCTCGCCAGGCCCAGGCCGATGTAGACGGCCAGACGGATGTGCACCTCAAGAGTGGTGCCGATGCCGCCGAAGTTGAGGTTGACGTTGTACCCGTCCTTCGCGAGCTGCGCGAACGGGTGGTAGATGGCATCGAAGACCGGGTAGTAGATCCACCAGCCGGCGATGGCGCACACGAGGACCGCCGCGGCGCTGATGAGCAGTCGGTTGCGCAGCTCAAGGAGGTGCTCACCGAGCGTCATCCGCCCTTCGGGGTTCTTCGGTGTTCTCTGCTTCTTCGGCTTCGCGTTCTTCGCCACGCCTCAGGCCATCCTTCATCTCCTCTCGGGCCCGACCATGAGGCCGGGCCCGAGAAGCATGTCAACAGTTGTGGGGTTCAGCGACGCAGGTCGTCGTCCTCCCGACGCGTCTGAACCCGCTCGGTCTCCACGGCGCGCTCGGAGCGGGGATCGTACTCGCGGGTGCGCTCACGCTCCACGACCTGGTCGCCGTCGCGGACGGCGTCGTCCTTGGCGGCGTTGGGGCCGCGGCGCTCATCGTCGTTGCGCAGCTCCTCGACCTCACTCTTGAAGATGCGCATGGACTGACCCAGGTTGCGCGCGAGGCTCGGCAGCTTGCCGGCACCGAACAGCAGGATGGCCAGGACGATCAGACCGCCGATGATCCACGGACTCTTGGGACCCATGATTGATTCTCCACTTGTTGTCGAGCAGGTGTTGCAGTGCCCCTATGCTCGCACACGCGAGGAGAAGGGACTGCGGCTGTCAGCTTACAGCGTCGCGGCACCGATCACGCTCTCGGAAACCCGGCGGATGCGCTCCCTCAGCTCCGGCGGGTGCAGCGCTTCGGCTGCCCCGGCCGCTTCCAGCACCGCGGTGACGATCGCCTGCTGCGAGGACGAGGTGATCCGCGCGATCACCTCCTGCTCGCCCGGCACCTGCCGCTCATCACGGACGGTGAACGCCTCGAGGATCCACTGCGCTGCGGGATCCAGGCGCAGCCAGATCGGTGCGGCCTTCTCCCACGGGCGCAGCCCCGCCTCGACGGCGGCATCGGTGCCGTCGTCTTCGCGGGCGCCGCTGCCGATCGCGGTGGGTTCGGGTGAGGCGTCGCCGTCGGCCCACGCCTCCACGATTCGGTCGGTGCGGAAGCGCCGTTCGGCCCCCGCGGACACACAGAAGGCGGTGACGTAGGCGGCGCCGTTCGCGACTGTCACCCCGCGCGGACGGATGCGCCGCACCGATGTGCCGCGCGCGTCCGGCGGCGAGTATCGGATCACCACGGGGCGCTGCCGTGACTGGGCGTCGGTCAGCATCTCAGCGATGCGCCGACGGTCATCGCTGGTTGC
>NZ_JAKRNG010000008.1:0-93994 GCF_022347125.1 Helcobacillus sp. ACRRO | reverse complement strand
ATCGTCCGCTCCATCGTCTCCGGCCGCGTCCTCGTGCGCGAAACCCTGCGCGACGCCATCATACGGCACGTGGAGAAGGACCTCGGCTCGATGAGCTTCCCGAAGATCCCCACGTCCATCAACCCGATGACGGTCGCGGAGTACTTCCCCACCGACGGACCCGATGTCCTCTTCCACGACCCGCGCCAGCACGCCGTGTCCATGGTGTACGTGGTGCCGGTGGAAGGCGAATGCGAACCGCAGGAGGACGCGCTCGAACTGTCCTGGTTCAGCGTCGCCGAACTGCGCGAGGGCCGTGTTCTGGAGGACCTCGAGAAGGGCCACCGCATCCTCGTGCAGCGCGCCCTCGCAAACGCCGGCCTCGCCTGAGGGGTCAGCCGCGGCTCACGCCCCCAGCAGCGCCACCACGTGCGGCGCGAGCGCCCGGAACGCTCGACCGCGGTGCGAGATCGCGTTCTTCTCCTGCGCACTCAGCTGCGCCGAGGAGACCGCGCACCCGTCGGGCCGGAACAGCGGGTCGTAGCCGAAACCGCCATTGCCCTGCGGGGCTCGCAGCAGCACACCCGCCATCTCGCCGCGCTCCACGTGGGTGGCGATCCCGTCGGCCGACGGATGCGCCATCGCCGCCGCGCACACGAAGCGAGCCCCGCGATGCTCGTCCGGAACATCGGCGAGCTGCGCGAGCAGGAGATCATTGTTGGCCTGGTCGTCGCCGTGGCGGCCCGACCACCGGGCGGAGAAGATGCCCGGCGCACCGCCGAGGACATCCACCGCGATGCCGGAGTCGTCCGCGATCGCGATCAGGCCCGTCCGCTCCGCGGCGAACCGCGCCTTGATCAGGGCGTTCTGCTCGAACGTGACGCCGTCCTCCACCACATCGGCCAGGCTCAACTCGCTCGCGGAGGTCACCAGCGCCGGGTCGAAACCGGGCATCGCCTCCGCCAGCACGGACCGCAGCTCCGTGAGCTTCTTGGCGTTGTGGGTGGACAGGACGATCCGCGGCTCAGTCATCAGCGAGGGCCCTTTCAGTTCTGGAACGCGGCGAGCTGCTTCTGGATCAGGTCGCGGCAGCCGTCACTGGCGAGGCCCAGCAGAGCGGTCAGCTCCTCGTGGCTGAAGGGCTCGCCCTCGGCGGTGCCCTGCACCTCCACGAACCCGCCGGCGCCGGTCATCACCACGTTCATGTCGGTGTCAGCGGCGACGTCCTCACGGTACTCCAGGTCCAGCAGCGGGCGACCGTCCACGATACCGACGGACACTGCCGCCACCGAGTCCTTCAGCACGGTCGCGGCGGCCGGGACCGACGTGTGCCGCTTGCCCCACTGGATCGCATCCACGAGGGCCACATACGCGCCGGTGATGGCAGCGGTTCGGGTACCGCCGTCGGCCTGCAGCACATCGCAGTCGATCTGAATGGTGTTCTCCCCCAGCGCCTCCAGATCCACAACGGCGCGCAGGGAGCGGCCGATGAGGCGGGAGATCTCGTGGGTTCGTCCCCCGATCCCGCCCTTCACGCTCTCCCGCATGGAGCGGGAGTTCGTAGCGCGCGGCAGCATCGCGTACTCGGCGGTGACCCAGCCGGACCCGGAGCCCTTCTTCCACCGCGGCACCCCTTCGGTGAAGGACGCGGCGCACAGCACGCGGGTGCGGCCGAACTCGATCAGACAGCTGCCCTCGGCGTGATCCAGCCAGCCGCGGGTGATGCGGACCTCCCGCAGGTCACCGGGGCCGCGTCCGTCCACACGGGGAGCGTCAGCGGCGGTGCGGTCAGCGGTCGTGGGCTCAGCGTTCATCAGGTTCTCCTCGCGGATCGGATCGGTTGCGGCCCGCTCCTGCGGCGCCGTCACCGCACCAGGATGTCAGACGCTGACGGTGGCGAGCAGTTCAGCGCGCGAGATCGGCCCCTCGAACACCTCGGAGGCTTCCCGCATCGGGATCTGCGGGTCCGTCCACGCCGGGATGTGGGTCAGCAGCAGATGCTGGGCGCCCGCCTCCTGAGCGGCGACACCGGCGCGGCGGCCCGACAGGTGCAGGCCCTCGATGTGGTCGTCGCGCCCCTCGATGTACCCCGCTTCGCAGAGGAACAGGTCAGCGTCCCGGGCGAGGTCCACGAGGCTGTCGCAGGAGTCGGTGTCACCGGAGTAGGTGAGGGTGCGGCCGCCCGCTTCGATGCGGAAGCCGAACGCGGGTCCCGGGTGCCGCACCTCCCGAGCTGTGAACCGCACCGGCCCCACCTCGAAGGTGCGCTGATCGGCGAGGACCTCGTGCTTGAGTGCGGGCCCGGACGCCCCCGGCGGGGTGGTGCAGGTGTTGCCGGTGGCGGCGTTGAGCCGCGCCGCAGCGTCCTCGGGGGCGTACACCGGGATCACCGGCAGGTCCCGCTCCGGGTGGTAGGCGCGGAACACTTCGAGCGCCGCTACGTCGAGGAAGTGGTCGGCGTGCAGATGGGAGATCACAACGGCGTCGAGGTCGCACGGGTCGACGACGCGCTGCAGGGTGGAGAAGGAGCCGTTGCCGGCGTCCAGGAGGATCCTCCAGGTGCGGCCCTCATCGTCGACGTGCTGCACGAGGTAGGAGGAGGCGGGGGAATCGGCGCTCGGGAAGCTGCCCGAGCAGCCGAGAACGGTGAGCTTCACTGGTCGAGCCCCTCTTTCGAGTCGATCATGGGAATGGTCGCGGTGCGGGAGATCGCGGGGCCGAGGAACCGCTGCGACAGCTGCGCGAACTGCGAGGTGCGGCCCACGCGCGGCGCGGTCTCAGCGAACGTGTGCAGCGGCGGCTTCGCGTCCTCGCGCAGCAGGTCGCCGGCGCGCAGCTCGCGGTACACCTCCAGGGCGGTCTCCTCCGAACTGGACACCAGCGTCACCTCGGGACCCATCACGACGCTGACGGCCCCCGCGAGATGCGGGTAGTGGGTACATCCGAGCACCACGGTGTCCACGCCCGCCGCTTTGATCGGCGCCAGGTACTCCTCGGCGGCGGCGATGACCTCCGGGCCGGTGGTGGTGCCGGACTCCACGAACTGCACGAACCGGGGGCAGGCGGCGGAG
This sequence comes from Helcobacillus sp. ACRRO, assembly GCF_022347125.1. Lineage (NCBI taxonomy): Bacteria > Bacillati > Actinomycetota > Actinomycetes > Micrococcales > Dermabacteraceae > Helcobacillus > Helcobacillus sp. ACRRO. The sequence goes on along the minus strand of NZ_JAKRNG010000008.1, from coordinate 90,944 downwards.
GTGACCTCCACGTCCACGGCGGCGGCGAAGGCGTCCTCGTAGGCGCGGGACTTCACGGTGGCGCGGGTGCCGATCACGCCCACCTTGTTGTTCCGTGTGGTGGCAACGGCGCGGCGCACAGCCGGTTTGATGACTTCGATGACGGGGACGTCGTAGCGTTCGCGTGCGTCGGCGAGCACGGCTGCGGTGGCTGTGTTGCAGGCGATCACGAGCATCTTCACCCCGTGGTCCACCAGTTCGTCCATCACGTCCAGGGAGAGCTGGCGGACCGTGGCGAGCGGCTTGTCGCCGTAGGGGGTGTAGGCGGTGTCGCCGATGTACAGCAGTTCCTCATTGGGAAGCTGGTCGATGATCGAACGGGCGACCGTCAGCCCGCCGACCCCGCTGTCGAAGATGCCGATCGGTGCACTGTTCATACGACCAACCTAGCCACTGTCATCACCGAAGTCCGGTGCGCCCGTCACTGTGCGCCTCTTCTCACACTAGGGCCGCGGCGCGGGTCTCAGTCGGCACCCGTCGGCCGCGGTCCACCAGCGACCGGCCGCTCAGCGCAGGCCGGCGGACATCGCCCGCACGAGCGATTCCTGCAGCCAGGAGAGGAACTCGTACAGGGAGGCGAGGAAGTCCAGGCTGGCCACGCCGTCCTCGTCCTCCTTCTCGGTGACGTCGATCTGGTTGGAGCGCAGCAGCTGCAGCGCTTCGAAGTCGCCGTCGTTCTTCAGCCCCATCCGGTCGGCGAGGACGAGGCGGATCGTGGTGATGGCGCGCACGAAGTGGTCGGCCTGCTCGGCGTCCAGGACGAGCTCCTCATCGGGGCTGAGCTCATGGGCCCCGAGCGCTGCTATGACCGTGTTGAGGGTCTCGATCATCCCCTCCGCGAGGGAGGTCTGGCTGAAGCGCCGGAACTCGTCGGCAGCGCGGTCATCGTCGGGGAAGGCCGACGGGAACAGGCGCCTGACGGCGCCGTCGCGCGGGGCCGACACCTGCTGGTCGGCGGCGTGCTCCGCCTCCAGGCGCGCGAGCGGGTCATCGGAGGCGAGTCCGGGACGCGCGGCCTGGGAGTCATCGTCGGCGTCCATCCGCAGATCCCAGCGGATCAGCTGCACCACCTCCGTGGACACCTGCGCGAACACGTTGCGCTCGTCCTGATCGAGGCGGCACATGTAGCGGCCGTCCAGCCGCGGCACGAACGAATGCGCCATCGCTCAGCCCTCCTGCTGTTCGAGGGTCGCGTTGAGGCCGAACGCGTGCATCGCCTGCACGTGCCCCTCCGCGCTTTCACGGGGGTCGGTGGAGACGATGGCGCGGCCTTCGTGGTGGACCTGCAGCATCAGCCGCTCCGCCTTCTGCCGGTCGTAGCCGAAGTGGGTGCGCAGCACGTGCACCACGTAGGACTGCAGGTTGATGGGGTCGTTCCACACCACGGTGTTCCAGAGGCGGTCCTGGACGGCGATCGCGGCGGTGTCGCGCTCCTGCTCGAGTCCGCGATCGGCATCGCTGAGGGCCGGGGCCGTTCGTCGGCGCTCCGGGCTCGCCTCGACCATGGGTGCTCCTCCCCTCCCGCCGGCGGCGGTCTGATGTCGGCAGACGGTGTCCCCCTATCCTAGGCTGAGGGCGTGACCACATCGCTTTACACGGACCTGTACGAGCTGACGATGATGCAGGCGGCGCGCCGCGCCGGCACCGCCGACCGCCGCTGCACCTTCGAAGTCTTCACCCGCTCCCTCCCCGAGGGCCGCCGCTACGGTGTGTTCACCGGCATCGGCCGCGTGCTCGACGCCCTCGCCGACTTCCGGTTCGATGAGCGGGACATCGACCACCTCGCCTCCCTCGACCTGTTCGATGACGACTTCCTCGCGTTCCTCGCCGACTACCGCTTCACCGGCTCCCTCTCGGCCTACCGCGAAGGCGAACTGTTCTTCCCCAACTCCCCCGTGGTCCGTGTGGACGCCACCTTCGAACAGGGAGTGGTGCTGGAGACCCTGATCCTGTCGATCCTGAACCACGATTCGGCGATCTCCTCCGTCGGCTCCCGGATGAAGCTCGCCGCAGCGGGCCGCCCCCTCATCGAAATGGGGTCGCGACGCGTCCACGAAGAGGCGGCGGTGGCGTGTGCCCGCTCCGCCGCGATCGTCGGCTTCGGCGCCACCTCCAACATCGAGGCGGGCCGCCGCTACGGCATCCCGACGGTGGGCACCTCCGCGCACGCCTTCACCCTCCTGTTCGATTCGGAGGCCGACGCGTTCCGCGCCCAGATCGATTCCCTCGGCGCAGGCACGTCCGTGCTGGTGGACACCTACGATATCCGCGAAGCGGTCCGCATCGCCGTGGAGATCGCCGGCCGCGACCTGGGGGCGGTCCGTCTGGACTCCGGTGACCTCGCCGCGGCGGCGCGGGAGGTGCGCGCCCAGCTCGATGAGCTCGGCGCCACCGGTACGCAGATCACCGCCACGAGCGACTTGGACGAGTACCGGGTGTTCGAGCTGCGGGAGGCGCCGATCGACGGCTACGGCATCGGCACCCGTCTCGTCACCGGCGGCGACCATCCCGCTCAGGGCTTCGTGTACAAACTGGTGGAGCGCGAGGGCGAGGACGGCACCATGGTGCCGGTGGCGAAGAAGTCCGCGGACAAGGCCACGATCGCGGGCCGCAAGCGCGCCTACCGCGTGCTGGGGGCCGACGGGCGCGCCACCCACGAACTGATCCTCCCCCACCAGAGCGGCGCCGAAGAGGACACCCTCATCCTGCCGCCGGGGAAGCAGGTGCGCCCGCTGCACGTAACCCTGATCGACCAGGGCCGATGTCTGGATGAGCTCGGGCAGCAGGAACGGATCCAGCGGGCCCGGCAGGTGCATGACGCCGCTATCGCGGAACTCGATGACTCGGTGCTGTCCGGCCAGGACGGCGAGGTGATCCTGCCGGTGGTGCTGAGCGCGGACGCCGTCACCGACTGAGGCGCTGGACGGGGCCGGGCCCCGTCGGTGCGTCGGCCTCCCTCGGGGTGCGGACCTCGCCGGCGCGCCGGGCTCCGTCGGCCGGCTACTTCTTGCCGACGAACCAGCCGCGCAGCACGTCGATCCGGTCCTGGATCTGGGCGGCGCTCGCCTGCGGGACCGCCGGGCCGCCGCAGCGGCGGCGCAGCTCGTTGTGGACGCTGCCGTGCGGGGTGCCGGTGCGCTTCGCCCACCCGCTCACCAGGGACGACAGTTCCTTCCGCAGAGCGGAGATGTCCCGGTGGTCGGCGATGTCGTGCGCGGTCGCGGATGTCTGTGAGGAGGAGCCGCCGCGGGTCTGCTGGGAGCGCTGACGCTCCTTCAGCAGATCCGTCACCTGGTCGGCGTCCAGCAGCCCGGGGATGCCGAGGAAGTCCAGCTCCTCCTGGCTGCCCGCCATCGCGTGCGTGCCGTACTCGCCGCCGTCGAAGAGGACGCGGTCGAAATGCGCGTCGGACTCCAGCGCCTCGAACGTCTCCATCTCGTTGCTGGCGCGCGCCGCACGGTTCGCCTCCCGCAGCGCGTCCTCGTCGAGCCCGGTCTCCTCATCGCCCGTCTCGGTGCGCTGCTGGAGCACGTGGTCGCGCTCGGCTTCGAGTTCGTTCGCGAGCGCCAGCAGGATCGGCACGGACGGCAGGAACACGCTGGCGGTCTCGCCGCGGGTGCGGGAGCGCACGAAGCGGCCTACAGCCTGCGCGAAGAACATCGGGGTCGCAGTGGACGTGGCGTACACGCCGACGGACAGGCGCGGCACATCCACGCCTTCGGACACCATGCGCACCGCGACCATCCAGCGGTCATCGGAGTCGGAGAACTGCTCGATCTTGGAGCCGGCGGTGGCATCGTCGGAGAGGACCAGGGTGGCGGGCTGCCCGGTGATCTGCAGAAGGATCCGGGCGTATTCGCGCGCGGCCTTCTGATCGGTGGCGATGACGAGACCGCCGGCGTCGGGGACATGGCGGCGCACCTCGGTGAGTCGCTGGTCCGCGGCCTGCAGCACGGTCGGGATCCATTCGCCCTTCGGGTCCAGTGCGGTGCGCCACGCCTGCTGCGTGATGTCCTTGGTCTCCATCGCGCCGAGCTGCGCGGAGATCTCGTCACCGTCCTTGGTGCGCCAGTGCATGCGCCCCGAATAGGTCATGAACAGAACGGGCCGCACCACGTAGTCCTGGAGGGCGCTGCGGTAGCCGTAGGTGTAGTCCGCTTTGGAGCGGAGGTGCCCCTGCTCGTCCGGTTCGTAGTCGACGAACGGGATCTGGGCGTCGTCGGAGCGGAACGGGGTGCCGGTGAGGCTGAGGCGCCGCTTCGCGGGGTCGAACGCGTCGCGCACACCGTCGCCCCAGGTGAGGGCATCACCGGCGTGGTGGATCTCGTCGAGGATCACGAGCGTGGGTTCGGCCTCGGTGCGGGCGCGGTGCAGCCGGGGGTTCGCCCCCACCTGCGCGTAGGTGACGGCGACGCCCTGGAAGTGGGCGCCGTGGCGGCCCTGCGCGTTCGTGAAGTTCGGGTCCAGCGCGATGCCCACGCGCTTGGCGGAGTCCGCCCACTGGGTCTTCAGATGCTCCGTGGGGGCGACCACGGTTACGCGGCGGACGATGCCGTCCTGCAGCAGCCCGGCCGCGATCTGCAGCGCGAACGTGGTCTTGCCGGCGCCGGGGGTGGCGACGGTGAGGAAGTCCCGCGGCTGCGTGCTCTGGTACAGCTCGAGCGCCTCGGCCTGCCAGGCGCGCAGCTTCGCGGCCGTTCCCCAGGCGGCGCGCGCAGGGAACGCGGGCGGCAGGGTCTGGGCGGCGAAGGACGACGGGTGCTTGGGGCCGGGATCGTGCGAAGCAGAGGCATATGAGTTCATGAGCGCATCCACTGTAGCCCCACCGTGGGGTGTCCGGACGCAGGCCGCATCGAGGTGCCGGACACCCTCGCCGCCGCAGCCACCACCGTTGCGCCCCGGCAGCCCCCACGCCCGTCGCGGCCGCCACGCCCGCCGCGGCCGCCACCGTCTCGCCCGTCGCGAAACGAAAGCGACTTTTCTGCGGAAAGGCCGGGGCTTTTCTGCAAAAAAGTCGCTTTCGATTGTGAGGCCTGGGTCAGCGGCCCAGGCGGGGCCAGGGATCGAACCGGAGGCCGGGGTGAGCCGGGGCGAACCGAAGGCCAGGCGGGGCCGGAGGCCAATCGGAGGCCGGAGTGGGCTGGGAGGCCGAGGTCAGCGGCCGCCGCCGAAGAAGCGGCCGAGCCCGCCGAAGCCGGAGCGGCCGGAGTCGCCCTTGCCGTCGCCGTCGCCCTTGCCGGAGCCGCCGCCCTGGCCCATCTGCTCGTAGATCTCCTTGCACTGCGGGCACACCGGGTACTTGCCCGGGTCACGGCCCGGCACCCACACCTTGCCGCACAGGGCGATCACCGGAGAGTTGTTGAGCGCCGCCTTCGCGATCTTCTCCTTCTCCACATAGTGCGCGAAGCGGTCGTGATCGCCTTCGTCGGCGTCCTCCAGCTGCTCCTCACGGTCGAGGACCGCGGTGCTGGACGGAGCCGTCGGCGCATCCGGAGCGGCATAGGGCCCCGGATCGTTCGGATCATTGATGGAAGCGGAGGCGCCACGTGCCGCCGCGCCAGTGGCGGATGCGCCGCAGGCGGCGACCGCGCTGGAGGCGCCGGCCGCGGTGCCAGCGGGCAGAGTGCGAAGAGTCGTCGAAGTCATGCCGCCATCCTAGCGACCGGCGTGACACCCGACTGCGGCGGCCCGCACCCGGCGCCACGGCCCGCCTCCACCATCGCTGTGCGCCACAACACGTCCTGTCACGAACGCAGACAGCCCCGCCGCGGGATTCGGTTCCGGGGCGGGGCTGCTGAAAGAGCGCGGCTCAGAGGTGGATCTCGCCGCCCTTGATCGCCGGGATCGCACCGGTGATGGTGTCCACGGTGCCCATCTCCTCACGCGCCTGCTGCTCCACCGCGTCCGCCACTGCCGAGGTGACGCGCTCGTTGAACACCGAGGGAATGATGTAGTTCGGGTTCAGCTCCTCAGGGCTGACCACGTCCGCGAGCGCCTCCGCGGCCGCGAGCAGCATGCGGTCGCTGAAGTTCTTCGCGCGCGCATCGAGCAGCCCGCGGAACACGCCGGGGAAGGCGAGCACGTTGTTGATCTGGTTGGCGAAGTCGGACCGGCCGGTCGCAACCACTTCGGCGTGGCGGGCCGCGATCACCGGATCGATCTCCGGCTCCGGGTTCGCCATCGCGAACACCACGGAGCGGTCCGCCATCGCAGCGATGTCGTCCTCGTCGAGGATGTTGGCAGCGGAGACGCCGATGAACACGTCGGCGTCCTTGACGGCGTCCTTGAGGGTGCCGGTGATGCCGCGCGGGTTGGTGACCCCGGCGATCCACGGGAGGCGGCCGGTGAGATTCTTGCGACCGGAGTGGATGACGCCGTCGATGTCGGCGACCACGATGTCCTCCGCGCCGGCGGCCTTCAGCAGGCGCAGGATCGCGGTGCCGGCCGCGCCCGCGCCGGACAGGACGATGCGGACAGTCCGGATGTCCTTCTCCACCACGCGCAGAGCGTTGCGCAGAGCGGACACCACGCACACGGCGGTGCCGTGCTGGTCGTCGTGGAACACGGGGATGTCCAGCTCCTGACGGAGGCGGTCCTCGATCTCGAAGCAGCGGGGGGCGGAGATGTCCTCGAGGTTGATGCCGGCGAACACGGGCGCGATCGCCTTCACGTGGGCGACGATGTCGTCCACCTCAGTCGCATCCAGGCAGATGGGGAAAGCGTCGATGTCGGCGAAGCGCTTGAAGAGGGCGGCCTTGCCCTCCATGACGGGCAGCGCGGCGAGAGGGCCGAGGTCGCCGAGGCCGAGGATGGCGGAGCCGTCGGTCACCACGGCGACCGTGTTGCGCTTGATGGTGAGGCGGCGGGCGTCCGACGGGGTCTCCGCAATCGCCTTCACCACGCGTGCCACACCGGGGGTGTAGACGAGGGAGAGGTCGTCGCGGTGGCGGATCGGATGCTTGGACTTCACTTCGAGCTTGCCGCCGAGGTGGGCGAGGAAGGTGCGGTCGGAGACCTTGCCGAGCTCGACGGACTCAATGCCCTTGAGCGCCTCCACCACGTTCATGGCGTGGTCGTGGCCGGCGGTCAGGACGGTCATGTCCACGCGCATCCGCTCGGGGCCGGAGGCGTTGACGTCCAGAGCGGTGACGCTGCCGCCCATCTTCTCGATGGTGCCGGTGATGTCGCTGATGGCGGCGGAGTTCGCGGCGAACTCCAGACGGATGGTGATGGAGTAGCTGACTGAAGGCTGCGGTGTCATGGACCCCAGTGTGACACGGCCGATCTCAGCGACCGGTCACCTTCACCGAAACTCGGCCGAAACCTGTCCGAATGTCAGGACTTCTCCAGTTCCGCGATCGCCTTGCGGATCCGCTTGTCACTGACCGTCACGGAGGTTCCGAGCTGCTGGGCGAACAGCGACACCCGCAGCTCTTCGATCAGCCAGGGGATGTCCTGCGCAGCTTCCGACGCCCGCACAGCGGCGGGCAGCTTCAACTGCGCGTGCTGCCAGTACCCCTCGATGTCCTGGATCTGCCACTGTGCGTGCGCATCCTTCTGCGGATTGTCCTGCATCTTGTCCACCCGGTGCAGCGCGGCCTTCTCGAACCGCGGCAGCTCCGGCAGCCACCGGGCGGGGGTGCGGGACACGAACCGCTCCCCCACCAGCGAGGCCGCGTGGTCGCGCAGCTGCGTGATCTGGTTGAGCACCGACAGCGAGTTCACGCGGGAGACCGCCTTCGCCACCTTCGCGTGCGCCGCGAGCGCGTCCACGGCGTTCAGCATCAGGGAGCGGGCAAGCGCCGGGTGCTCCGTGCCGACGCGCTCCACCAGCGCCTCGAAATCGTCGGGCTCGAACACCATCCCGGCGGCGTCGGTGCGGCGCACCAGGTCCGCGGTGGCGGCGAGGGAGGCGTCAGCAAGGAGCTTCTGCGCGCTGCCGTAGCTGGACTGAGTGATCGCGAGCTTCACCGGGTTCGGCAGTCCGGCGAGGATCTGCGCGGAGTCGGTGCGCATCCGCTGGTCCACCAGGCGGGTCACCGCGGCAGGGTGCTCGCGAGCCTGCTCCTGGGCCGACGGGAGCGCCGTCAGATCGATGCGGACGGCCCCGTCGGTCTCGGTGCGGACGACGAGCGCGGGGTACACCACCACGTCCAGGGCGCCCTGGCGGGACCGGCGGGTGGTGGGGATCGGCGTGTCGGGGAACGCAGTGAGGCCGCGCGCGCCGAAGCTGTCGGCCTGCTTCGCCGCGGAAGTGCGGACACGGCCGGCGAGGCGCTGCTTGAGCTGCGCGAGGTCGTCGCCGGCGCCGACGGTGCGGCCCTTCTCGTCGACCACCCGGAAGTGCATGCGCAGGTGCTCGCTGAGGCGGTCGGTCTGGAACTCCGGTCCGTACAGCTCCAGGTCGTCGGGGACGCCCGGCAGCGCGACCAGTTCATCGGCGACGGCCTCGACGAACTTTTCGCCGGTGTTGGGGTCGTCGTCGGCGAGGGTCTGCGCGACCGCCTTCGCTTTGTCAGGGGCGGGGATGAGGTGGCGGCGCAGCGGTTTCGGCAGGGAGCGGATGAGTTCGATGATGAGCTCTTCGCGCATGCCGGGCACGAGCCAGTCGAACCCGGTGTCCTCGAGGCGACCGAGGACGGCCAGAGGGACGGTGGCGGTGACGCCGTCGCGCTGCTTCTGCTTCGCGTCCCGCTGGGTGGTGGGGTCGAAGTTGTAGGTGAGGTGCAGGGTGATGTCGCCCTGCACCCAGGTGTCGGGGAAGCCCTGCGCGGCGGGTTCGGCGTCGTCGGCGAGCAGCAGGTCACGGGTGAAGTGGAGCAGATCCGGGGTCTTGTGCCGCTGCTTCTTCCACCAGGAGTCGAAGTGGCGGCCGGAGACGATGTTCTGCGGGAGGCGCTCGTCGTAGAAGCGGAAGAGGGTCTCGTCGCCGGCGATGATGTCGCGTCGGCGGGTCTTCGCCTCCAGCTCCTGCAGGTCCTCGATGAGGCGGTTGTTGTCGCGGAAGAAGTGGTGGCGGGTGGTCCACCGGCCTTCGATGAGGGCCTGCTGGATGAAGGTGTCGCGGGCCTGCTCTCGGTCGATGCGGCCGAGGTTGACGGCGCGCTGCGCGATGATCGGCACCCCGTACAGCGTCACCTTCTCGTACGCCATGGCGGCGGCGCGCTTGGTGGACCAGTGCGGTTCGGAGTAGGAGCGCTTCACCACGTGGGCGCCGAGCTCCTCGATCCATTCGGGTCGGATGCGGGCGGCGGTGCGGCCGAAGAGGCGGGAGGTCTCCACCAGTTCCGCTGCCATCACGTAGTCGGGGCGCTTCTTGGCGATGGCGCTGCCGGGCCAGAGCACGAACCGGGTGCCGCGTGCACCCTGGTAGTCGCGGTTCTTCTCCTCGAACAGGCCCACGTGCGAGAGGAGGCCGGCGAGCAGGGACTGGTGGATGGCGTCGTCGCCGGCGCGGTCGCTGCTGGTGTGCAGGTCGAGGTCGCGGCACATCTGCTTGAGCTGTCCGTGCAGGTCCCACCATTCGCGGATGCGCATGTAGTGGAGGAACTCCTGACGGATCTCTCGGCGCAGGGCGGAGGAGGACAGGGCGCGTCGGCGCTCCTCGATGTGGCGCCACAGGTTGAGGAGGGTGAGGAAGTCGGAGGTGTCGTCGGCGAAGCGGCGGTGGAGCTGGTCGGCCTTCTCCTGCTGCTCCAGGGGCCGTTCGCGGGGGTCCTGGATGGACAGCGCCGCCACGATGATGAGGACGTCGGCGAGGGCGCCGCGGTCGTGCGCTTCCAGGAGCATGCGCGCCATGCGGGGATCGAGGGGGAAGCGGGCGAGCTTGCGTCCCGTGGGGGTGAGGGCGCGGCCGCCAGGAGCCGACGGCTTCTGCTCGATGGCGTGCAGCTCCTCCAGCAGGCGGATGCCGTCGCGCACCGCACGGGTCTCCGGCTTCTCCAGGAACTCGAAGCGTTCGATGTCGCCGAGGCCGAGCGCGGTCATCTGTAGCACGACGCTCGCGAGCGAGGTGCGCAGGATCTCCGGTTCGGTGAACTCGGGGCGCGCGGCGAAGTCCTCTTCGGAGAACAGACGGATGGCGATGCCGGGGGCGGTGCGGCCGGACCGGCCGGAGCGCTGCTGGGCGCTGGCCTGGCTGATCGGCTCGATGGGGAGGCGCTGCACCTTGGTGCGCTGGGAGTAGCGGGAGATGCGGGCGAGACCGGAGTCGATGACGTAGGTGATGCCGGGGACCGTCAGGGAGGTTTCGGCGACGTTCGTGGCGAGGATGATGCGCCGCGTCGTCGAGTTCTTCGGCGGGGAGAAGATGCGGTCCTGGTCCGCTTGGGAGAGGCGGCCGAACAGGGGCAGCACCTGCACCTGTTCACCGGCGCGGGTGCGAGCGGCGAGGTGCTTGCCGAGCTCATCGCCGATCTCGCGGATCTCCCGCTCCCCGGGGAGGAACACGAGGATGTCGCCGGGGCCTTCGCGGCGCAGTTCGTCAACGGCGGAGCAGACCGCCTGCGGCAGGGACCGCTCCTCCTTCTCGTACAGGTCCTCCTCGTCCTCGTTCTCGGCCTCGACGGTGGTCTCGAGGACCAGGGGGCGGTAGCGGATCTCCACCGGGTAGGTGCGGCCGGACACTTCGAGGATGGGGGCCGGGTCGTCGGAGTCATCGGAGAAGAAGGCGGCGAAGCGCTCCGGGTCGATGGTGGCGGAGGTGATGATGATCTTCAGGTCGGGGCGCCGGCGGGCGATGCGCTTGAGGTACCCCAGGAGCATGTCGATGGTGAGGGAGCGTTCGTGCGCCTCGTCGATGATGATCGTGTCGTACTTCTTCAGCAGCCGATCGTGCTGGATCTCCGAGAGGAGGATGCCGTCGGTCATCACCTTCAGGCGCGCACCTCGGGCTGTCTGCTTCGTGAAGCGCACCTGGTAGCCGACTGTTCCCTCACCGAGCTTCTCGCCGAGTTCGTGGGCGATGCGGGAGGCGACCGAGCGGGCGGCGATGCGGCGCGGCTGCGTGTGGCCGATGAGGCGGCCGTTCGCGCCGCGGCCCAGCTCAAGGCACATCTTCGGCAGCTGGGTGGTCTTGCCGGACCCTGTCTCGCCCGCGATGATCACGATCTGGTGGTCCCGGATCGCGGCCATGATGTCCTCGCGGCGTTCGGAGACGGGGAGGTCCGACGGGTACGTGATCGCGATGGGCGCAGGCGAAGAGGATGTCGACATGGTGCGCCCACTCTATCCGGCGGCACCCGTCGGCCGCGCCTGCCCGCCCTGCCCTCCCCCTTCACCCGGGACCCCGGCCGGGCGCTCCCGCGCAGGCGGCCGGTCCTTCGGAAACGGGCCGACGGGGCCCCAACGCGCGAAAAGCAGGGCGGAACGGTACTAGGCTGGTGACGGTGCGCAACGGCGCGCCCATCCGTACAGCGAGCACAACGAGGTTCTATGAAAGCGCTGAAGAAGGTCGGTGCGAGCGCCGGCCTGGAGTTCGTCGATGTTCCGGAGCCCCAGCTGGAGCGCTCCACCGACGTCAAGATCCGGGTCCTGCGCGCCGGCATCTGCGGCACCGACCTGCACATCCTCGCGTGGGACTCCTCCGCTCAGGACATGTGCGACACCGTCCCCTTCATCCCCGGCCACGAGTTCTACGGCGAAGTCGTGGAAGTCGGCAGCGAAGTCCTCGACGTCCAGGTGGGCGACCGCGTCTCCGGTGAGGGCCACGTGGTGTGCAACATCTGCCGCAACTGCCGCGCCGGCCGCCGCCACATGTGCCGCCGCTCCCGCGGCATCGGCGTGCAGCGCGACGGCGCCTTCGCCGAATACGTCGTCATCCCCGACGAGAACGTGTGGGTCCACGAGAACAACTCCAAGACCGACATCATCACCCCGGAGCTCGGCGCCGTGTTCGACCCCCTGGGCAACGCCGTGCACACCACGCTGAAGTTCCCCGTGGTGGGCGAGGACGTCCTCATCACCGGCGCCGGCCCCATCGGCCTGATGTGCGCGGCCGTCGCCCGCCACGCCGGCGCCCGCTACATCGCCATCACCGACGTCGCCGACCACCGCCTCGACATGGCGGCCGCCGCCGGCGCCGACGTCGCCATCAACGTGGCGAAGGAGCGGGTGCGCGACTCCCAGGCGGTCCTCGGCATGATCGAGGGCTTCGATGTGGGCCTGGAGACCTCCGGGAACCCGTCGGCCGTCAAGGAGATGATCGACAACATGAACCACGGCGGCAAGATCAGCCTCCTCGGCCTGCCGGCCCGCGAGTTCGAGATCAACTGGACCCACGTCATCACCCGCATGCTCACCCTGCAGGGCATCTACGGCCGCGAGATGTTCGAAACCTGGAACGCGATGAGCGCCATGCTCCGCTCCAGCGAGAAGCTGCGCGGCCAGATCCTCGCCACCGTCACCGACGTCCTGCCCGCTGAGCAGTGGGAGAAGGGCTACGAGATGGCCCGCACCGCCGCCGGCGGCAAGATCGTCCTGGACTGGGAGAACGTGTGAGCCGCACCCCGGCGCCCCTCCCCCGCATCCATCACTGAAAGGCACTGTCCCCTCATGTACACCGAGATCAAGCAGCAGCTGAACGACGAGCTGCAGGCCATCCGCGACGCCGGCACCTTCAAAGCCGAGCGCGCCATCACCACCCCGCAGTCCTCCCACGTCAAGGCCACCCCCGGCGGTGTCGAGGACTCCTCGAAGGCCGAGCCGGTGCTGAACTTCTGCGCCAACAACTACCTGGGCCTCGCCGACCACCCGAAGCTGATCGAGGCCGCCAAGCGCGCCCTCGATGAGCGCGGCTTCGGCATGGCGTCCGTCCGCTTCATCTGCGGCACCGGTGACCGCCACCTGGAGCTGGAGCGCCGCGTCTCCGAGTTCCTCGGCACCGAGGACACCATCCTGTTCGCCTCCTGCTTCGACGCCAACGGCGGCGTGTTCCAGTCCCTGTTCGGCAAGGAGGACGCGATCATCTCCGACGAGCTGAACCACGCCTCCCTCATCGACGGCATCCGCCTCACCAAGTCCGCCCGCCTGCGCTACCGCAACGCCGACATGGCGGACCTGCGCGCCAAGCTGGAGGAGACGAAGCAGCTCAACGACGGCAAGGGCGCGCGCCGCACCGTCATCGTCACCGACGGCGTCTTCTCCATGGACGGCTACCTCGCACCGCTGGATGAGATCTGCGACCTCGCCGACGAATTCGGTGCTCTCGTCCTGGTGGACGACTCCCACGCCGTCGGCTTCATGGGCGAGACCGGCGCCGGCACCCCGGAGCACTTCGGCGTCTCCGACCGGGTCGACATCTACACCGGCACCTTCGGAAAGGCCCTCGGCGGCGCCTCCGGCGGCTATGTCGCCGGCCGCAAGGAGATCGTGGAGATGCTCCGCCAGACCGCCCGCCCGTACCTGTTCTCCAACTCCCTCGCCCCCAGCATCGTGGAGGCCACCATCACGGCGCTGGACCTGGTGAAGGAGTCCAGCGAACTGCGCCAGCAGCTGTTCGACAACGCCGCCCTGTTCCGCCGCCGCATGAGCGAAGAGGGCTTCGAACTGCTCGAGGGCGAGCACGCGATCATCCCCGTGATGTTCCACGACGCCGCCCTCGCCGGCCGCATCGCCGACCGCATGCTGGAGAACGGCGTGTACGTCACCGCGTTCTCCTTCCCGGTGGTGCCCCGCGGTGAGGCCCGCATCCGCGTGCAGCTCAGCGCCGCGCACTCCGCGCAGGACATCGAGAAGGTCGTGCAGGCGTTCGTGAAGTCCCGCGACGCCGAACAGCACTGATCGGCGCGATCACGCCCTGACGCCGCAGGGCCGGAACCGCCGCGCATCGTCCCTCCCCCGTCGGCCCCGCCGGGGACACCAGGGAGGTGCGCGGCGGTTCCGCATACCCGCAGCCCTGCCGGCCACGATCCGTCCTGAAGTGGCCATACCCGGGCACCGCCCTTATCCTGGGGAGCGCTGTGACGCGCAGCACTGTCTACAGAAAGCTCCCCATGTCGTCGATCGACTCCGTCATCGAAGCCGTCTTCGCCCCTCTGTCCGCCGTGCTCAGCTCCATCATCTTCGTAGAGCTGCCGATCTTCGGCGGCGTCCCCGTGGTGGTCCTCTGGCTGATGCTCGCCGCCGTGTTCTTCACCGTCTGGCTGCGGTTCCAGCCCATCACCGGACTGACGCACTCCATCGCCGTGATCCGCGGCCGCTACGCCCGCAAGACCGATCCCGGGGAGATCAGCTCCTTCCAGGCGCTCGCCACGGAACTGTCCGCCACCGTGGGCCTCGGCAACATCGCCGGCGTCGCCATCGCGATCGTGGCCGGCGGTCCCGGCGCAGCCGTCTGGATCGCCCTGTTCGGCTTCTTCGCCATGAGCGTGAAGATGGCCGAAGCGGCGCTCGGCTCGAAGTACCGCCGGGTCCTGCCCGACGGATCCACCCTCGGCGGCCCCATGTACGTGCTGCGCGACGGCTTCGCCGAGATCGGCTGGAAGCGCTTCGGCGTGGTCCTCGCCGGCATCTACGCCGTGTGCGCCCTCATCGGCATGCTCGGCGGCGGCAACCTGTTCCAGGCGAACCAGGTGACGATGATCGTCTCCAGCGCGTTCGGCGAGGACAGCGTGATCGGGCAGAACAACTGGATGATCGGTGCAGCGCTCGCGGTGATCGTCGCGATCGTGGTGCTCGGCGGCGTCACCTCCATCGCCCGCTGGACCTCGTTCATCACCCCGTTCATGGCGATCGCGTACATCCTGTCCGTGCTGCTGATCATCGTGATGAACATCGGTCAGCTGCCGAGCGCGGTCGCTGAGATCTTCACCGGCGCGGTGTCGCCGCAGGGTGTGACCGGCGGCGCGATCGGTGTGGCCGTGATCGGCATCCAGCGTGCCCTGTTCTCCAACGCTGCGGGTGTGGGAACGGCATCGATGTCGTTCTCCGCCTCGAAGACGAAGGACCCCGCCACGGAGGGGTACACCGCGATGTGGGGCCCGTTCGTGGACTCCGTGGTGGTGTGCATGCTGACCGCGGTCGCGATCGTCATCACCGGGGTGCACCGCCACGGCAGCCCGGACTCCGACGGCGTGGTGCTGACCGCTGAGGCGTTCGGCACGGTCACCGCCTGGTTCCCGTACGTCCTCACGGCCGTGGTGTTCCTGTTCGGCCTGTCGACGATGCTGAGCTACTCGTTCTTCTGCGAAATGCTCGCCACCTACATCTTCGGCCCCTCCAAGGGAGTGCGGATCACGTTCCGCATCATCTACGTGCTCTCGGTGGTCGTGGGTGCGGCGATCTCCATGGACTCCATGGTCGGGTTCGCCGACGCCACCACGTTCCTCGTCACCCTCCCGAACCTGCTGGGCCTGTACGTGCTGGCCCGGGTGGTCCGCTACGAGATCCTCCGCCACCGGACCCGCGTCGCGGTGGGAACGGTCAGCGAAGTGGATGAGGACCTGCGGGTCGGCATGGGCGACCACACCCCCACCCGTGAGCAGACCCGCACCGCGGAGATGGAGGCGATCCGCCTCGACGAGCACGAAACCGCGGTGCACAACCGCCTGGCTGCCGACCCGGACTGGCCGCACTACTCCGACGAGCGCAGTCCAGGGGCCGCAGCCGCGGATGGGGCTGCGGGGGCCGACGGGTCCTCCGGGTCCCACGCCACTGGCTGACCCCGTCGGCCCTCTGCCTGAGGGGGCGCTTCCGCATCGCCGGACACCTTCCCCGGCGCTCCATCCGAGTCCCAGCAGAAGTGAGCACCGGGACCGACGCCCCCTGCATTACATTGTTCAACAGTCCATCGACCCCCGACTCTCCGGAAGGTGACATCGATGTCCACCACCCCTCCCCCAGCGGGTGATCCTCAGCCCTCCGCGCCCACAGGCTCCGCCGCGGGCTCGGCTGAAGCCCCCGCCGGCGTGCACATCCCCGACGATGACTTCTTCGCCGCCGAGGACGAAGGCATGCAGAAGGGGCTCTCACCCCGACAGCTGCAGATGATCGCCATCGGCTCCGCGATCGGCACCGGCCTGTTCCTCGGCGCCGGCGGCGGCCTCGCCGCCTCCGGGCCCGCCCTCGCCATCGTGTACGCCGTCTGCGGCTTCATGGGCTACCTGATGCTCCGCTCCCTCGGCGAGCTCGTGGTGCACCGCCCCTCCTCGGGCTCCTTCGTCTCCTACACCCGCCAGTTCTACGGCGAGCGCTCCGCCTTCACCGCCGGTTGGCTGTACTGGTTGAACTGGGCCACCACAGCCGTTGCCGACGCCACCGCCATCGCGCTCTACATCGCATGGTTCGGCCGGTACAGCGAGTTCGTCGCCTCCATCCCGCAGGGTCTCACCGCCCTCGTGGTCCTCGCCATCGTGCTCGCCATGAATCTGGTGAGTGTGAAGGTGTTCGGTGAGCTCGAGTTCTGGTTCGCGTTCATCAAGGTTGCGGCGCTGGTGACGTTCCTCGTGGTCGGCATCCTCTTCCTGATCTTCGGGACGCCGACGGGTTCGGACACCGGCCTCCACCTCATCAGCGAGAACGGGGGCTGGTTCCCGTTCGGCGCCGTTCCCGCGCTCCTGGCGATCCAGGGCACCGTGTTCGCCTACGCCGGCATCGAGCTGGTGGGCACCACCTCCGGTGAGACCCAGGACGCCAAGACCGTGATCCCGAAGGCGGTCAACACGGTGCTGCTGCGCATCGCCCTGTTCTACGTGGGCTCGATCGTGCTGCTGGTGCTGCTGCTGCCGGCCAGCGCCTACTCCGAGAGCGAGTCGCCGTTCGTGACGTTCTTCGACTCCATCGGCATCACCTGGACCGCTCCGGTCATGCAGCTGGTGGTCATCACCGCGGCTGCGTCGTCGCTGAACGCGGGCCTGTACTCCACCGGCCGCATCGTCCACTCCATGGCCATGGCCGGCTCCGCCCCCGAATGGGCGGGCCGCCTCAACAAGCACGGCGTGCCCGTGGGCGGCATCTGGCTGACCTCCATCGTGGGTGTGCTCGGCGTGGGGCTGAACTTCATCGTCCCCGAGGACGCGTTCACGATCGTGCTGAACATCGCCGCATTCGGCACCATGGCGGCGTGGGCCGCGATCTGCCTGTCGCACATGAAGTTCGTGCACCTGGCGAAGAAGGGCGTGTACTCACGCCCGAAGTACCGGGCACCCCTTGCACCGGTCAACGACATCGTGGTGCTCGCGTTCCTGGCGATCGTGGTCGTGATGATGGCGTTCGACTACCCCGTCGGCACGTACACCCTGGCGTTCCTTCTGCTGCTCGTTCCCGTGCTGATCGGCGGCTGGTTCCTGGTGCGCAAGCGCGTCATGGCGATCGCGGCGGAGCGCCAGGGCTACACCGGCGAGCACCCGGTCCTGGCGGCCTCGCAGTACGTCGAGGAGCGCGGCCGCGGCTCTCACCGCTACGACGGCTGACACCCGCCCAGCCCCGCCCATACACATCACACCGCCCCGAGCAACCGGCTCAGACCGGAGGTTCGGGGCGGTTCTGCGTCTGCGGTCTGAGGGTCAGCGGGCGCGGTCGGCGAGGAGGGCGGCGCCGCGGATGAAGACCGCCATCTCCTGCCTCAGCAGGTCACCATCGGGGCGGAACGTCGCGTCCGGGAACCCGGCGGTGATTCCACTGGCACGGATCCAGCGGATCTGTGCTGCCGCTGGATGGTCAGCAGCGACGTCGGCGAAGAGGTCCGCTGCCTCCGGGTCGATGCGCAGACCGTGGCGGCGCAGGCGCGCCTCCAGCAGACCATGCAGGTAGTCGGCCAGCAGGCCACGGGTGGCGACGGCGTTCGGCTGGAACTCGCCCTCAGCGCTCCCCCACTCGAGCCCCTGCGCCTGCAGCCATTCGATCTCTGCACGGTTCTGCGCATCAGCGGGAACATCCGTGAAGACGCCGCGGGCCCCGACCGTGGCCGGCGACCCCGCGAACCGGTACAGCGCAGCCGCGAGCTCATGCCGCAGAACCGGTGTCTCCGGCTGGAACTCGTGCTTCCCTGCACCCGGGTCAATGCCCGTGGAGGTGATCCATTCGATGTCCGCGCGGAAGGGCGATTCGGAGACGTCAGTGAATCTCTGGGCGACGGTGGCGCCCGTTCCCGTCAGCAGGGCAAGGCCGCCGATCGACCCGGCGGCGACGAGGACCCGGCGGCGCACGCGGCCCGAGGGTGTGGGAGACGGCCTCATCAGATCCACCCCAGCTGCTTCATCCGCTCCAGCAGCGCCCACACGACGACCTGGTTGCCGCGCGCGTTCAGGTGGATTCCATCGGGTGCCACCACCGACTCCGGGATGCGACCCCGCGTCGCGGTGAAGGCGAGCGCGCGCACCGGTGGGCTCTGCAGACCCCACGAGGTGGACAGAAGTTCCTGCACATCGAGGAAGCGATCGCCGTAGCGGGCGCGCTGGTGATCGTTGACCCGGGCGACCGCGCGAGCGATCCGGGTGCTGTCCAGTGGAGTGACCCACTGTCCGAGGATGAAGCACCGCTCCGCCGCACCGGTGAAGTCGACCATTGCATCGGTATCGCTGATGGTCAGGGCGCCTTCCTGTTCACCGATGTTGTTCTTTCCGCACCAGAAGAGATGGTGGGCGCCCTTCAGGTCTGAGGTGAAGGCGGAGACGAAGGGGCCGTCCTCGGTGAGGGTCGACCCGTCGGCCGGTGTCCAGGTGAAGTGCGTGTCCGCACCGGCGAGGACGCCGGGCACACCGTTGATGCTGCCGGCGCAGGAGAAGCCGCGCCAGGAGTTCATGTGATGGTCCACCCCGGAGACGGGCGCGGTGCCGGGGGTGGCGGCGCGACCGCCGGGGAACGCGACGGTCGGGGCGTCGAGCCCGATCTGGACACGGTTGTGGAAGCTCTGGGTGCCGCCCTGCGCGGTGGGGATGACCTCGCCCGGGCTGAGGACTGCGCGGAGGTGCTCGTGCGGACGGCTCGGGCTCGGCGCACCGTGGTCGCCGCCCTCGCCGGACATGGAGCTGGAGCCCCAGGTGAAGAGCCGAGCAACGGTGGGCGTGAGCAGAAACCTGGTACCAGCCGTCCCTGTCTCCACTCGTCACCCCCTGTCACGGTCCCACGGGCTCTTTGCGAGCGCACAAGCTGAAGAATACCTGCCCTTTGCCTCGGCGTGCGACCCGGATTCCGACCTCCGCATGGGAGATCTGAGCCACACGTCAGCGGCGGACATGCACGCGCCGACCGTGCTGTTCACCGTCTTGGGCACAGAAAAGAGCCCTGGACATCAGTCCAGGGCTCTTCGTTGATCAGCTGCTGGCGCGTCACTCCCGTGATGAGCGGGGCGCTGCTGAATGGTGGAGCCGGCGGGAATCGAACCCGCGTCCGATAGTGCGAAGCCAGGGCTTCTCCGGGCGCAGTCTGCGAAAGGCGTTTTCTCAGTTCCGGCGCTCACACAGACATGTCGCCGACGAACTCAGTCATTCTGAAGTGTTCACCCCGTGCCGATGACAAGCACGGGAAGCAGTGGCTCGCTCAATGATGGACAGGTCAGGTCGCGAGCAGCCCCTGACGGTCCAGACTGCTACTCGCTGATCAGGCAGCGAGAGCGAAGTCAGTGCGCTTAGGTTCGGCACTTATTGGTTTCCACAGATCGTTAACGAGATGACTGTGGCTCCTCGGCCCGCTTCCCCTCGCTGGACATCTACCGTCGAAACCGATCGGCCCCGTGCAAGGAATGCGGTATGGATCGCACACCCTATGAACTTGTCAAACAAGCCGCGGACTCCTCGTCCGTGGAGAACCAGCCTACCACCGGCCGGGAGGACCGGCCAGGCATTATTCGCCACAGGCGAACTGCGGCGCCCGTCGGCCTCCCGCCGCGGTTTCCGGTGGCGGCAGCGCCGATATCTCAGCCGCCGAGCTTCTCCCGATGACGCATCGCGCGCTGCGCTTCGCGGTTGTCCTGCTTCTCCCGCAGGGTCTGCCGCTTGTCCCATTCCTTCTTGCCGCGCGCCAGCGCCACCTTCACCTTGGCGTGCGAGCCGAGGAAGTACAGCTCCAGGGGAACGATCGTGCGCCCCTTCTCGCGGGTCTTGCCCATGAGCTTGAGGATCTCCGACTTGTGCATGAGCAGCTTGCGCTTGCGGCGCGCTGCGTGGTTGGTCCACGTGCCCTTCACGTACGGGGCGATGTGGACGTGCTCCATCCACATCTCGCCGCCATCGATGTAGCAGAACCCGTCGACCAGGGAGGCTCCGCGGTCGCGCAGGGACTTCACTTCGGTGCCGGTCAGCACGATGCCCGCTTCCCACGTCGCATCGATGTGGTAGTCGTGCAGGGCCCGCTTGTTGGAGGAGATCAGCACCTTCTTGCGCTCGGGGGCGTCGCCCCCGGGGCGCTTGCCGGACTTCGAGGCCTTCGTGCTCACGATGCTCACTCCTGTTCGAAACGATGGGGCCCGACGGATGCGGGCCCCACATTGTTGCACGCACCGCAGCGGTGGTGCGAAGGATTTTCGCGTGCGGCTCAACCCAGCCTGCGTGCCGGCGGCGCAGCCGACGGGATCAGCCGATGAACCTGAGGGGGTCCACGGGTGTGCCGTCGAGACGGGTTTCGAAGTGCAGGTGCGGGCCGGTGGAGTTGCCGGTGTTGCCGGACAGCGCCACCAGCTGGCCCTTCTTGACAGTCTGCCCTGGGGAGACGCGGAAGGCTGACAAGTGCAGGTAGCGGGTCACGAGCAGCTGCCCGTTGTACAGGCCGTGGCTGATCTCCAGCACGTTGCCGCCACCGCCGCTGAAGCCGGTGCGCAGCACCTTGCCGTCGGCCATGGCGCGCACGGGGCTGCCGCTCGGGAGGCCCCAGTCCTGGCCGGCGTGCAGCTTGCGGGTGTGGAAGATCGGGTGGACGCGGTAGCCGAACTTCGAGGTCATGACGCCGTCGGACGGCTTCATGAACTGTCCGCTGGTGGTGACGGTGTCCGTGTAGGTGGAGGACAGGGTGTCCTTCTCCCCCGCGCCGCGGCGGCGCGAAGCCTCACGGCGAGCAGCGGCGAGCTGCTCCTCACGCTCCTTCTTCTCCAGGCGCTCCAGCTCCGCATTCAGCTGCTCCGACTGCTTGTTCAGCTCCCGCTCGCGCTTCTTGAAGCGGTTCTTCTCCGTCTCCAGAGTCTGCTTCTGCTTGTTCTGCTGGGAGTAGAGCTCGTCCAGTCCCTTCTTGGCGCTGGCCGCATCGGACTCCGCCTTCTTGCGCGCCTTGACCGCGGCGGCGGACTTCTTCTTCAGATCCGCGATCTCGGTGCGGACAGCACTGAGGCGGTCAGCGGCATTGACGTTCTGGGCCTGGTCGGTGCGCTTGCCGACCAGTTCGCGGCCCTGCGACTGCAGGGTCAGCTTGTAGTTCATGGAACGGTCGACGGTGTTCTGCGGATCACCGGAGCCCACGAACACGGACGCGGCGCTCGGCATCCCCGAGCCCTTGTAGGCGTCCAGGGACAGTTCGGCCATTTCGGCGTCTCCGGCGGCGATCTCCTCCTTGCCGGAGGCGACCTTCTTCTGCAGCTCCTTCTCCTCCTTCTGCGCGGCGGCGAGGCGCGAGGCGAGCGCGTCGTCCTCCTTCTGCGCCTGCGCGAGGGCGGTCCGGGCGTCGTCCAGGCGGGACTGCGCCTCGGGGATCTGCAGCTCCGTCTGCGCGAGTTCGAGGTAGGTGTCGGCGAGCTGCTGATCCACGCCGTCGAGGTCTTGGCGCATGCGGGCGAGTTCGGAGTCGACGCTCTCCTTCTCCCGCTGCTTGTCCTTCTTGCCGTTGTCGGCGTAGGAGACGGGCGAGGTGGACAGCAGCACCGTGCCCAGTCCGCACACGAGGGCGGAACCGGTGACGGAGCGGAGCAGGGTTCGACGGGACGGCAGACCGGTCATGCGATCACACCTTCAGGTAGCGGTTGAGCGAGACCACGGAGGACCCGATGGCCATGAGTGCGCCGAGCAGGATCAGGATGGGCGCGATCCAGATGATGTCGCCGCTGCCGATCTGCACGATGGAGTCGCCGAGGGTGGAGCGCAGCCACCCGTCGACCAGGAAGTTGAAGCCGAGCGCAAGGATGCCGCTGGCGAGGATGCCGCCGATGATGGCGGCGACCGCGCCCTCGAGCAGGAAGGGCAGGCGGATGAACAGGTTGGAGGCACCCACCAGGCGCATGATTGCGATCTCGCGGCGACGGTTCACCACGGACATGCGGATCGTGGTGGCGATGAGCAGGACCGCGGCGATCAGCATGATGACCGCCAGGCCGACCGCGAGCAGGGTGGACTGGTTGAGGGCGTTGATGAACGGTTCGTACACCGCGAGGAGGTCGGACACTTCGTCCACTCCGGTCCGGCCCTGGAAGAAGTCCACGACCGCCTGGGAGCGCTGGGAGTCCTTCAGGGTGATGTGGAAGCTCACCGGCATGTCCTTCTCGGTGAAGTCCTGGGCGAACGCTTCACCGCTGAACTGCTCCTGGTAGATCGCGAGCGCTTCCTTGGGGCTGCGCTCCTTCACGCTGGCGATGTACGGGGAGAGGACGTCGCCGCTGAGGGCGTCACGGGTCTCTTTCAGCTGCGCGTCGGTGGCGGCGCCGCCGGAGCAGGAGGCGGTGGTGGAGTGCGGGGAGCACATGTAGATGGTGATCTGGGAGTTCTGCACCAGGGTCTGGCGCATCTCCATGATCTGCTTCTGCATGGCGATGCCGGCGCCCACGAAGGACAGGGACACGGCGGTCACGATGATCACGGAGATGACCATTGCGATGTTCCGCCACAGTCCGATGAAGCTCTCGGAGAGGACGTAGCGTGCTCTCATCGGGCGCCCTCCTCGCTGCTGTGGACGGGCTCGTCGAAGCCGGCTTCGCCGTAGCCGTCGTCATCGAACGCGGTGTCGACGTCGCCGATCTTCTCCTCCTCGGGGAAGTAGTCCTCGAGGTCGGGGGCGGGCGCTGCTGTGGATCCCGTCGGCCCGCCGTCGCGCAGATCGGGGCCGACGGGCGCGTCGTCCTCATCGCGGGTCAGCAACGGATCGTCCGGGTGCCCCGACTCGTCGGCGCGGGTCTGGGTGACGGGGCGGGACCCGTCGGCCTCCTCCGCCGCGCCGGAACCTGCGGTGCGGGCGGGCTCGGACATGCTCCCGGTGGGGGTGTCCTGGTCAGCGTCGCGGCCGAGGGCTTCCCGGGCGGCTGCTTCGCGCGCAGCCGCGGTGGCGGCGCGGTCACGGTCCGCCTGCGTGCCGACGGGTTCGCCGAGCTCGTTGAGCGGCATGCTCGAGGTGTAGCCGCCGCCGACCTCATCGCGGACCACGACTCCCCCGACGAGCTCCACCACGCGGCGCTTCATGCGGTCCACCGCCGAGCGGTCGTGCGTGGCCATGAGCACGGTGGTGCCGTTGTCGTTGATCTCGGTGAGCAGCTCCATGATGCCTTCGGCGGTCTGCGGGTCGAGGTTGCCGGTGGGCTCATCGGCCAGCAGGATGCGGGGGCGGTTCACGTAGGCGCGGGCGATGGCGACGCGCTGCTGCTCACCACCGGAGAGCTCATGGGGCATGCGGTGGCCCTTGTCCTCCAAGCCCACCATCTCCAGCATCTCCGGCACGAGACGGCGGGACGCGGAGCGGGGCGTGCCGATCACGTGCAGCGCGAACTCGATGTTCTGGTACGCGGTCTTCGTGGGCAGCAGGCGGAAGTCCTGGAACACCATGCCGATGTCGCGGCGCAGCTTCGGCACCTTCCACGACGGGATCCTCGACAGGTCCTTGCCGGCCACGAAGATGCTGCCGGACGACGGGGTCGTCTCCTTCAGGATGAGGCGCATCATCGTGGACTTGCCGGAGCCGGAGGCGCCCACCAGGAACGCGAACTCGCCGCGCTCGAACTCAATGGTGAGTCGATCGAGCGCGGGCTCTGCGGTTCTCTGGTACGCCTTGGTGACGTCGTCGAAGCGGATCACGCGTGTCCTTCTGTTGCTGCGGAGGTGTCAGTGGGTCGGGTCACGGGTCCACCGGGGCTGGGCCCGGTCAGTCCTCGCTGGTGCCCTGGCCGACTCGCCAGCGGATTCCTGCTTCGAGGAAGCCGTCGATCTCGCCGTCGAACACGGACTGCGGGTTGCCCTCGGAGTACTCGGTGCGCAGGTCCTTCACCATCTGGTACGGGTTCAGCACGTAGGAGCGCATCTGGTCGCCCCAGCTCGCCTTCACATCACCGGCCAGCTCCTTGCGCTTGGCGTCCTCCTCCTGCTTCTTCACCAGCAGCAGGCGCGACTGCATGACGCGCAGGGCGGCCGCACGGTTCTGGATCTGCGACTTCTCATCCTGCATCGACACCACGATGCCGGTGGGGATGTGGGTCATGCGGACTGCGGAGTCCGTGGTGTTGACGCTCTGCCCACCGGGTCCGGAGGAGCGGAACACGTCCACCTTCAGCTCGTTCTCGGGGATCTCGATGGAGTCGGTGGACTCGATCAGCGGGATCACCTCGACCGCGGCGAAGGAGGTCTGGCGGCGGCCCTGGTTGTCGAACGGAGAGATGCGCACCAGGCGGTGCGTGCCGCCCTCCACCGACAGGGTGCCGTAGGCGTACGGGGCGTCCACTTCGAAGGTCACGGACTTCAGCCCGGCCTCTTCGGCGTAGGACGTGTCCATCACCTTGGTGGGGTAGCCGCGGTGCTCTGCCCAGCGCAGGTACATGCGCATGAGGATCTCCGCGAAGTCAGCGGCGTCCACACCACCGGCCCCGGCGCGGATGGTGATGACGGCGGAGCGCTCGTCGTACTCACCGGAGAGGAGGGTGCGCACTTCAAGCTCTTCAAGGGTCTTGCGGATGGAGGTGAGCTCCTTCTCCGCCTCGTGGCGCGCGTCCGAGTCGTTCTCCTCCTCGGCGAGCTCCACCATGATCTCGAGGTCGTCGATGCGGGACTCGAGGTCGTTGATGCGGCGGAACTCAGCCTGCGCGTGCGACATCTGCGACGTCACCTTCTGGGCGGACTCGGGGTCATCCCACAGGTCAGGCGCTGCGGCCTGCTCCTCGAGGACCGCGATCCGCTTCTTCAGCGCGTCCATATCGGTGACCTTCTCGATCGAGGTCAGCGTGGCGCGCAGGGCAGGGATTTCGGCAGAAAAGTCAACACTCACGATTTCCATCCTAGATCAGGCAGTCCCATCGGTCAGCGAAGGGGACGGTGAGTCTGGACGCACTCCCCCACCCGGTCAGCCAACACCGCGGCAGGGCGACCAGGTCAGAACGAATGCGCTTCGGACTCCACGCGCAGAGTCACCGGCGCATCGAGGCCGCGCGAGATCCACCCCACCAGCGGCGGGTAGGTCTCGGCGACCATACGCACCGTGACGTCACCGCTGGGATGCACCTCAACCGACTCCACCTCGACTCTGCCGAGACTCCCGCCACCGGCCGGATAGGACGCCAAGTAGTCCTCCACGGCCTGCTCCGCACTGTCCTGCGAGATCAGCTTCGACCTGGTCTGCCCCGGAGCGCGATAGCCCGCGTTGAATGCCTCCACCGCATCCTCATCCACAGCCGCGGCCGCCGACAGCGCAGCACCGTCAGCCATGGCCTGCACCCGATTGCGGTCCAGCTCCACGCCTGTGATCGCGGCACCGAACGCAATGACCATCAGGACGATGACCATCACCCCGATCGTGAGGACCGACGTATTCCCCCGTTCTTCCCGGAGCGCGGCGACCAGACGTGTTCGTGACGTCCAGCGGGGCCGGATCATCCGACTGGGCCGGGTCATCCGCGGTCCTCCCTGTGCTCATCGACAACGAGGGAATGCTCAGCGGAGACCGTGACCGGCCCGCCGTTCAGTCCGAGGTGACCGAGTCCGGGAAGCGGTACGGGGATCTCAACCCGCGTGGTCACGGTCGTTCCCGGGGCGGAGCACCGCGGGGACGAACAGTCGACCGTGACGGCATCCCGCGTGAGCTCGACCCCGTAGTCCTCACGGGCCGACTGAACGATCAGCGCCACTGCGCGATCTGCAGCTTCAGGATCTTCGTGCCCGGTGATGGACCGGGTGGTGTGGACCGCCGTGCTTGTGGCCGCGAACGATGCGTTCTGCATCGCCCCGAGCCACAGGATCAGATAGGCCAGCGGGATCAGGAGAATGACGGCCGCACCGATGAACTCAACGGCTGCAGATCCTCGCTCGCTGCGCAGTCGTCGGCCGATGGGCGCTGCCGCGCGCACCGCCCGCTTCACAGCGAGTCCTCGTCCACCGCGTGACCCTCCACGACCAGTCCCCCGCGCGGCCCGATGAAGCCCACGAGCGGCAGGTCCGCCCGGACCCGAACCGTGATCATCCCATCGGCCGTGCGGTCAGCGCTGACTTCGGGGTCGACCAGGGAATGGAAGCGTCGATCAGCGATCGCATAGGTGCGGTTCGTGCCGTCCTCCACGCCGTTGCCGTACAGGCTTGCGTGGTGGGCGCCCTGGACCGCTGCATCGATCAGACCATTGCGGACGTAGACGAACAGGGCCAGCTGCGTCAGCGTCAGGGTCAGGCCCACGACCAGCACCATCACCAGCGGAAACTCGGCGATGATGCTGCCGCGCTCCTCCCGCAGGCGGGAGGGCAGCCGCGCAGAGAACCGTGGCAGCGGTCGCAGCAGAGGGCGGGGCATGAGGATCAGCCGAACTGGGCGATCGCCTGGTTGAACAGCCCGATCAGGGCGTCACTCGCAACTGCCCATAGGGCAACAACAATGCCTGCGGTCATAAGAGTGATGAGGACCCAGCCGGGCACGTCACCACGGTCGCTGCGCAGCGCTTCTGCGACGCGACCGGCGAGGCGCCGCAGACGCTCCGGTCGGCGGGTCTGAGCAGTGATGCGGGTGTCCTTCATGGGATTGACTCCTTAGTTCGTTTGAGTGATTGAGGACGGAGGGGACCGGTTCAGGTCACAGGGAAATGGAAAGGACGGACAGGCCGGGGAAGATGGCGAACACGATGACCATCGGCATCAGCAGGAACACAACGGGAATCAGCATCCAGATCTCGCGCTTGCCCGCTGTCTCCATCAGGTCGCGGCGTCCGGCGTCGCGGGCGTCCTGCGCCTGAGCGCGCAGCACATCCGCCAGCGGCGTACCGCGTTCGATCGCAACGGTGACGCCGTCGGTGAACCGGGTGATGGTCTCCAAGGAGGTGCGCCGCCCCAGCTGTCGGAACGCGTCCTCCACTGTCGCGCCGGCGCGGATATCCGCCACGGTCCGGCCGAGCTCGTGCGCGAGCGGCCCGGTCGTTGTTCGACTGACCCGTTCCATAGCTGCGACCGTGCCCTCACCGGCAGCGACCGCGAGCGCGAGCAGGTCCGCGACCGTGGGGAACTCCCGGGCGAGCTGCTCGGATCGCCTCTGGATCTGCATGGACAGCCATTTGTCGCGGGCGAGGGCACCGAGGACGGTCATCACGAGCACGAGGATCAGCATCGGGACAGCACCCGCGTCACGCAGGGTGATGAGCAGGATCGCCGAGATCAGCGCCACCGTGAATGCGGCGACCGCCCACAGTGCCTGTTCGGCGCGGAAGGCGTCGGCGGAGTCCTCGCGGCCCGCCAGGCGGAGCCGACGGGTGATCTCCTCCTCCGAACCGAACCAGCGGGCTGTGAGCCGCGCCGCCGACCGGACCGGCGGCAGGATGTTGCGGCGCAGGAACGGGTGGGAGGACAGGGCGTGCTCGTAGGCGGCGAAGCCTCCGCGGCGCTGACTGCGGCGAACGTACGGGTCGATGCGACGGTGCACCGCGCGCGGCCGTGTCCACGGATTGTGCAGGAGCACGAGCACGCTGCCCACCCCGAAGGCTGCACCGATGACCGCGCCGAGGACCGCGGGGCTCATGCGAGCGTCCTCTGGTCGTGCGGGAGGCGTCCGATGCGGACCATCAGGCGATAGGCAGCAATGCTGACCACCGCTCCCCCGGCGATCAGTGCCGCCCCGGCCGGAGTGTCGTACGCCTCGGCGGCTTCGGGGCGCATCACCATCATGGCGAGGACCGCCCACGGCGCCACGAGAGCGAGCCGAGCACCGTTCACGGTCCAACTCTGTCGGGCTTCGAGTTCGGAGCGGACTCGGGCGTCATCACGGAGGAACTGGGCGAGTGTGCGCAGCAGCGCGCCGAGGTCCGTGCCGCCCACATCCCGCGTGATCCGCAGGGCCTCCACAATGCGGTCACCGACGGGGTCGGCGAGGCGCATCTTCAACCGGTCCAGGCAGTGCCCGAAGTCACCAGTCGCCTGATAGTCGCGGGCGAAGTCGGAGAAGCTGTCGCGCAACGGCTCCGGGCCGTGCTCGGCGAGCTGTGCCAGCGCCTCCGGCAGCGACATTCCCGCCCGGACAGCGGAGTTCACGTGCTCGATCAGATCCGGCCACACGTCCTTCAAGGAGTCCCGCCGCTTCTGCGCCAGCATCCGCACGATCGCGATGGGTGCGGTGAGGGCGAGCGCGCCAGCGGCGATGCTCGGCACCATGGCAGTGGTCGCTCCGAGAGCGATGAGGAAGACGAGGCCGGCGAGCAGGACCGACACCGCCGCGAGGTGGATCGGCTCCACTCGCAGCAGGCCGATCCGCGTCAGGTCGTCGCTGAGGCGCTGCGCCGCGCGGCTGCGGGCGCGCCGCTTGGGGCTGCGCTCGTCCTCCCATGCGGACATGAAGATCAGCAGCGCCCCCATGCCGAGCACTGCTCCGAGGATGATTCCCTTCACTGCCATCAGGCGGCCCCCAGCAGTTCGCCGAGGTCATGCCCCGCTCGTGCGAAGCGGTCCCGGTGAGGCGGGAACCCGTCGGCCCGGATCAGCCGACCAGCGCGGGTCTCGAAGATCTTCTCGATCTCCACTACGCCCTCCTCCACGCGTCCCGGCACGGCCGCGATCTCACGGATGCGGCGGCGCCCGTCGGGCATCAGGTCCTGGTGAACCACCAGGTCGATGGCGGATGCAACGGTGGGGATCACGAAGCCGCCCGCAACGTTCTCCCCAGCCAGCAGAGGCAGCGTGCAGAGCTTTCCGATCGCGTCGCGAGCCGAGTTGGCGTGGATGCTGGCCATGCCGGGCAGGCCGGAGTTGAGGGCGATGAGCATGTCCAGCGATTCCGCTTCGCGCACTTCGCCGACGATGATGCGGTCCGGCCTCATCCGCAGGGTCTCCTTCACAAGGCGGCGCATGCTGATCTCGCCCGTGCCCTCCAGGCTCGCCTGACGGGTCTGCATCGCCACCACATCGCGCACCCGGATGTCGAGCTCGAAGACCTCTTCGATGGTGATGACGCGCTCGCGGGGACGGACGGCTGCTCCCAGACAGTTCAACGTGGTGGTCTTGCCTGCGCTGGTGCTGCCGGAGACGAGGATGTTCAGGCCGGCTTTGACAGCGGCGTCGAGGAACCGGGCCGCCTGGTCCGTGAGAGTGCCGAGCTGAACGAGATCGCTGAGGCTGTGCGCACGGGCGATGAACTTTCGGATGTTGACGCTGATGTGCTGCCGGGTGACGTGCGGGATGACGGCATGGAGGCGGGATCCGTCCGGCAGGAGGGCGTCCACGAACGGGGTGGAGAGGTCGATGCGGCGACCTGAGGAGGCGAGCATGCGCTCCACCAGGCCGCGGACCTGGGAGTCGGACAGCACCAACGGGGTCAGTTCGGCGACGCCGAGGCGGCTGACGAACACCTCCGTTGGGGAGTTGATCCAGATCTCTTCGACGGTGGGGTCGTCGAGGAACGGCTGGAGGGGGCCGAAGCCGCCGATGCGGGCCGCGACATCGGAGACGACCGATTCGGGATCGCGCACGGTCGGCACTTCCCCGCGGGCTGCGCGGGCTTCGTAGTCCGCGAACACTTCGCGGATCAGGGCTTCGAGGGCGTCCGATCCGGTCTCGATCCCCCGCATGCGGATGCTGTCGCGTGATTCCGCTTCGATGATGGCAACGGCGTCCACAGGCCACTCCTCGTTGAATCGACTGTGATCCACATAACCAGACTGCGCGAAGGATCGGGCAGGATTCGGACTTCTTGTGGATAACGTTTCGGGCATGAAGATCACGGAATGATCACGACAGGCCGCCCGCGCTCCAGGGCCGACGGGCTCCGAATCGCTACGATGATCTGGATCGACACCACAATGGAGGCATCCCCCATGGCCAAGAACTCCGCCGCTGAGGACGGGAAGAAGGTCCGCCTGTCCTCGTCCGAATGGAAGTACGCAGCCAAGCGCACTCTTCCCGAATTCACCCGAACCGGCGGCACCGACCTCGCCGCTTCCCTCACCTACTACACGGTCCTCGCCATCGCGCCGGCGCTCGTGGCCGTGTTCTCGCTGACCGCTCTCCTGCTCAAGGGCTACAAGGAGGAGGTCGCCAAGGCCATCAAGGACATGATCATGACCTCCGGTGTGGGCTCCGGCACGGAGGTGGGGCCGGCGATCGACTCCACTCTCGACAGCCTGATGTCCTCCAGCTCCGGAGGCACGGTCGCTCTGATCCTCGGCATCCTGATCGCGCTCTGGTCCGCCTCGGCGTTCGTCAAGGCGTTCTCACGCGTCTCCAACGACATCTACAACGTGGAGGAGACCCGCGGCTTCGTGAAGCTCGCCGGGTCCATGTACCTCGTCACCGTGGTCGTCGTGGTCGGCGCCCTGGTCGCGCTCGCCTCCCTGCTGCTCAGCCAGGGCCTGATCGACTCCCTCCTCGGACCGATCTTCAAGGCGATCGGCATGACCGACACCTTCACCTTCCTGTCCGGCACCTTCATGCCGATCTGGGCGTGGGTGAAGTGGCCGGTCATCCTGGTGCTGCTGTTCGCCATCGTGTCGCTGCTGTACTGGGCCGCTCCGAACCTGAAGCGCCCCTACCGCCCCGTCTCCCCCGGCGGCATCTTCGCCATCATCGGCATCGCCCTGGCCGTGGTCGCCCTGTCCATCTACATGGCCACCGCCGGCAGCTACTCCAGCTACGGCGCCATCGGTGGTGTCATGGCTGTGCTGTTCGCGCTCTGGGTGATCAACATTGTGCTGATCCTCGGCGCCGTGTTCGATGCGGAGTACGAGCGCGCGAAGGAGCTCGCTGCCGGTCACGCCGCTGAGGACGACTTCCCGCTGGAGAAGCGCGGCGAGGACACCCCGACCAAGGCGGACAAGAAGCACGAGAAGCTCGTGGACGAAGCCCGCGACCTGCGCCTGGAGAACATGCGCAACGCCCCGGAGACCAGCAAGGGCGGTCGCTTCCCCGGTCACCAGGTGACCGAGGGCTCCACCGCCGCCGAACCGGAGAACTGAGGAGACCGGCGCCGTGTGCGGACGCTTCGCCTTCCATCAGGAGATCGACGCCCTCGTCGATGACCTCGATGCAGTGGACCTGACCGACGGGGCCCTCACCTCCCGGTTCAACATCCCGCCCACGGCGCCGATCCACATCGTCACCGAATCCGTCGACCGCGACACCGGCGAACTGGTGCGGGCCCTGCGCATTGCACGCTGGGGCCTGCTGCCGCCGTTTGCGAAGGACGAAGCGTTCTCGTCCAAGACGTTCAACGCGCGCGTCGAATCCCTCGCCGACAAGCCCTCGTTCCGCGGCAGTCTGAAGTCGCGGCGGGCGATCATTCCCGTCAGCGGGTACTACGAGTGGACGCCCGTGGAGGGGCAGAAGCGCAAACAGGCGAACATGATCCGCCGCGCCGATCACCGGCCGATGCTGATGGCCGGCCTCGTCGCCTGGTGGAAGGGCGAAGGGAAGAACGAGGGCCCTGCCGCCTACGACGACGGCGAATGGCTGCTGACCGCCACCATCATCACTGCCGAAGCAGAGGGCTCCATGGCCCAGATCCACTCGCGGATCCCCGTCATCCTCACCCGCGACGGTGCGAAGGAATGGCTGAAGCAGGACTCCTTCGAAACCGGGCGCGAAGCCCATGACTGGATCAACACGCAGGCGCCGCGCGTGCCCAACGGCGACCTCGAGGTGTACGCGGTGGACCCGGCGGTGGGGAATGTGCAGGCGCAGGGCCCGCACCTGATGGATCCCGTGTGAGCCCCCAGCACGAGCCCAGAGCCTCAGCCGAAGGGGGGCGACGGAGCCCTCACCCGCCTGGCTGCCGGTGAGCTCTCAGCCGTCCAGGCCCTGGCGGTCCGGACGGCACTGCGGCTTCAGCAGGATTATGAACACGGCGACCGCCAGGACCGTGACCACCACGGCGGGCGCCAGCATCGCCGCCTTGAACATGGACGCACCGATCAGCGCCTGGAACAGCTGCCAGGTGATGCCGTAGGACACGCCGTACCGGCCGCGGCGCAGCAGCGACACCGCCGCCAGGACCAGCAGTGCCGCGAAGACCGTCAGCACCACCGCCAGACCGAACGCCACGGTGGGGATCCCGTCGGCCTCTGTGCGGAGGTTCAAGACCGCGAACACGGCGGTGCCCAGCAGCAGGACCGCCTCCAGCACCAGCAGTGACGCACCGACCACCCGGAGGCGCTCCGGCCGCCCCTCGAGGCCCTGCCCCTCGCTGTCGACAGGAGGACGGGACGCGGACGCGCGGGTGCGGGAGCGATCAGAAGCGGTCATAGGGCCAACTGTATCGCCGGTCCCGTCGGCCTCGGAGCCCACCGGGCCGAGGTGCCCAACCGCGGACGAGGCGGTGTGGGAAGCATTACGGCACCTTCGCGGCACAGACCCTTGTGAGCGGCGCCGGGACGGGGAACAATTGATGCACATCCGCCTGTTTCACCGCGTCACTGCGGAGGAACCGGCAGCGGGATGCTCCCTCGGAGCCCCGCCGCCAGCGGAACCGATGCGAACCAGTAAGCCTGCTCGGCAAAGAATGCCGCAGGGAGCCGCCGCCCGGCGCTTCTCCTGCGGTCTGAGAAAGAGAGAGTGACGATGGACTGGCGCCACCGCGCGGCATGCCTCACCGAGGATCCGGAACTGTTCTTCCCCATTGGAAACACGGGGCCGGCGATCACCCAGATCCAGGAGGCGAAAGCCGTCTGCCAGCGCTGCGAGGTCATGAACGTCTGCCTCAAGTTCGCTCTGGAGACCGGCCAGGACGCCGGCGTCTGGGGCGGCCTGTCGGAGGACGAGCGCCGCTCCCTCAAGCGCCGCAACGCACGCGCCCGTCGCGCGAGCTGACATCCACCAGGCGGCCCGCCGCCTGCAGAGGAGCCCGCTGATCAGCACGATCAGCGGGCTTCTCTGCGTCCGGGGTCAGACCGTCACCGCAGCAGGCGATCACACGGTCACAGAAGCAGCAGATCAGACGATCACGGGATCCAGGTACACCTCGATGGTGGCGCGGGTGCCCGCATCCGGACGGTTCTGCCAGGACAGCACCCCGCCCAGCTCCCCCTCCACGAGGTTCTGGGCGATGGTGGTGCCGAGACCATCTGGCTTGCCGGCCATCCCCGCGCCGTCATCGTCCACATGGATCTTCAGGTGGGAACCGGTGCGCTCCACCACGACCTCCAGGGTGCCGCCGGAGCGGGCGAGACCGTGCTCCACCGCGTTCATCGCCAGTTCCGTCACCACCAGGGCCAGCGGCGTCGCCTCCTCCGCGCGGATCACCCCGACCTTGCCGCGGCGCTCCGTGCGCACAGTGGCGGGACCGTGAGCACCGCCGTCCGCACTGGGCGCTGAGACTGTTGCCGCCGCGGCGTCCACCGCAAGGCGCAGGCATCGGTCGATGATGTCGTCGAAGAACACGGTCTCCTCACTGCCCTGCAGCAGCGACTCGTGCACCAGCGCGATCGTGGAGACGCGGCGCATCGCCTCCAGCAGCGCCTCCTTCGCCTCCTCCGACTTCATGCGACGCGACTGCAGCCGCAGCAGCGCGGCCACAGTCTGCAGGTTGTTCTTCACGCGGTGGTGCACCTCGCGGATCGTGGCATCGCGGGTCATCAGTTCGCGTTCGCGGCGGCGCAGCTCGGTCACATCGCGCACCAGGAGGATCGCCCCGATGCGCGTGTCGCCCTGCTTCAGCGGGACGGCGCGCAGCGAGAGCGTGCTGCCGCGGCCCTGCATATCGGCGCGCCAGGCTGCTCGGCCCATCAGCACGAGGGGCAGCGATTCGTCCACGGCAGCGCGGGAACGCAGCATGTCGGTGGCGTGTTCGGCGAGGGACTCCCCCGTCAGGTCACCGTCGATGCCGAAGCGGTGGAATGCGGACAGCGCGTTCGGGGAGCACCACAGCACCCGTCCAGAGGCGTCGAGGGACACCAGGCCGTCCTGCACGCGCGGCGCGCCGCGGCGAGGCGGCACCGGAGCGCCGAGGATCGGGAAGGACCCCTCACTCAGCATCACCAGCAGGCGCATGCCGAGTCGTCGCATCTCCGCTTCGGTGGTGCCCAGGTGGCCCGTCTGGAACGAGGTGAAGGACTCAACGGACAGCAGGGCGATGATCTCTCCGCCGGTGCAGACGGGGGCGAACATCACCGATGCGGTGCGCTCGTCCCGCTCCACGGTCCACTCCTGGGTGGAGACCGTGGAGCTCTCGAACGCGTCGGCCATCTGGGGCCAGTCCGCAGGGGCGTAGCGGTTGCCGACGGGGTCGTCGTAGTACACGGTGGTGCCGTTGCCGGGCCGCGTGTGACCCACGGCCACCATGGTGTCCTTCCCGCCGATGTCGCGGCGGATCCACAGGACGAGGTCAGCGCCCATGAGGTCGGCGACCACCTGCCAGTCCCCCAGCACGAGCTGCAGCCACTGCGCGCCCGTCTGCTCGGATTCGGAATCGGCGTTGAAGAACTTCGACAGTGCTGTGGGCATGGTCTGAGCCTACCGCCCGCACCTCCGGGGCCGGGCGCGGCACCGGGCCTACTGAGATCAGGGCCGGCTGAGATCAGGGCCGACGGGGTCACTGCTCCCAGCGCTCGGCCTGCGCAGACCGGTAGGCTCCAGCCGAACACCGCTCCCCGCCTGACTGCCGCCCCGCTGCGGCACGTGGCCGGGGCGGCCCGACACGACCCGGAGGTTCCCCATGCTGCCGATCAATGAGACCATCGAGTTCTCCCAGTCGCCGGAGGCCGTCGCCGCGATGTACGCCGACCCCCAGTACGCCGAGATCCGGAAGCAGGAACTGACCGCTGACTGGGCGACCGCGTACGTCAACGGCACCCCGGAGGCCGGCTTCACCACGACGACCGAGTTTGCGATGCCCACCGATCGCGCCCCGCAGATGGTGCAGTCGGTGATCGGCTCCTCCGTCACCGTTCACGAGGCGCAGACCTGGGAGGCCGCCGGTGCGGACGGCCGGCGTGAGGGCCGTGCCGAGATCACGGTGAAGGGCACGCCTGCGGTCGTCAGCGCCCACTACCGTCTGGAGCCGTCGGCCGGAGGCTCGGTGCTGACGGTGACCGGAGAGCTGAGCGCGCAGGTGCCGCTGGTCGGCAAGCGGATCGAAAAGGCGGCGGAGCCGTACGTGGCGCAGGTGTTCGGCGTGGAGCAGCGCGCGGCGCAGCGCTACTTCGCGGAGCGGGAGGACTGACCGGGCCCAGCCCGTGGAGTGATCGGACGTCCGGCGCTGCGCCGACCGGATGCCTCCACCGGGCCACCGTCTGCCGGGCCGTCGCCGGCCGGGCGGTCTCGGTCAGGTGGCGTCAGTCGCCCGCGCCGCTGGCGTAGGCGAACGCCTCCGCCGTCTCCGAGGGGTCGAACCAGAGCACGTCCGGGGCGAACTCGTCGGCGAGGGCCTCCGCCGCGGTGAGTTCGCTGACGTGCAGGGCACGGATGCGGACCGGCTCGTCGGCGGTGATCCGCCGGGCATGGTCTCCGTTGTCCCCCGCCTCGGCGGGTGCGGCGTCATCGGGCACATCCACGGCGGCGATGACCACGCGTGTGTGCGCGGCGGCGCCGGTGGCGCCGTGCGCGGTGACGAGGACGGCCTCCTGGACGGCATCGAGATCGAGCTGCTCCGCCTCGTCAGCGGTGACGTCCTTCGCGATGCTGGGGTCCACGCCCCACACGAGCGTGCCGGCGGCGATCACGGGTGCGGAGTCGGGGGCGGCGGAAAGCGGAACGAAGATGCGCACGGGACCTCCTGTTGACGACGCCACGATTCTACGCGGGAACCGCGGCGGCCTGCCTCCAGTGCTGATCGATGCGCTCCCCTGCCGCCTCGGCGGCCCGCTGCAGAGCCCGCCGGACGGCTGAGCGCGGCGCGGCCTCGGCCAGCAGAGCACCGTCCCACAGTGCGCGCCTCATGACCAGCGGGTCCCTCGGGACAGTGGTGATGCCGGCGGGGGTGAACCGCTGCGCAATCGCCGCCTGCAGCTGCGACTCGGGGGCGGCGCGGTCGGTGCCGTTGATGATGACATGCACGGGAGCCGAGGTGATCGCCTGCAGCGGCCCGACTTCGCGGACGAACCGGGTGATGGACACGGGGTCAGCGGCGCACACTCCGATCACTTCGTCGGCCTCCGCGAGCGCCGAAATGGCGGCTCCGTCGCGGCAGGAGATGAGCGAGTCGGCCAGGGCGTCGTCGTCTTCCAGGCCGGCGGCGATGTCGACCACGACGGCGTCGGCCTCGCGCGCCAGCGCCGCCAGCACCGCGGTCAGCGCCGACGGCTCCACCTCCGCCCACCGGCTCGGCACACCGATGCCGGACAGCAGGCGCAGGTTCGGTTCGATCTCCGGCACGATGCGGTGCAGCGCGTCGGCCGTCAACTGGGACGAGGTGGCGAGCCGTGCTGCGGTGACGAGCCCGGGCACCTCGTCGACCACCCCCAGCAGCTGGGACTGGCAGGGGGCGTCAGTGTCGGCGTCCACCAGAATGGTGCGTCGTCCGGCACGGGCGAGCTCCCCGGCGATGTTCGCGGCGATGGTGGAGCGTCCCGGTGCCCCGGCGGGCCCCCAGACCGTGATGATGCGTCCGCGCGGCTCATCCACAGGTTCGTCCGTGGTCCATGCGTCCGCGTCATCGGCGCCGGCGACGGCCTCGAGGATCGTGGAGTACATCTGCTCGACATCGGCGGCAGGGTCGATCCCCCAGGTGATGCCGAGGTCCGCAGGGGCGCGCCGCGTCCCTCCGTCGAGACCGATCACGGCGGTGCCGCCGGCCATCAGCTGCGCGACGCTGGAGCGGTCAAGGCCGTCGACGTCGCAGTCCACGAGGACCGCGTCGGCCACCCCGGCGCTGACAGCGGCGAGGGCTTCGGTGAGTTCCGCGCAGCGGCGCACGACCCGCACCCGGTCGGGCAGTTCGGTGGCGAAGGCATGGACGATGCGCAGTTCGTCCGCGCCGGAGGCGAGGAGGACGAGGTCGATCATCAGCCGACCTCCGTGCCGCCGAGGACTTCGATGGCGAACATCGAGTCGTCGCGGTCGATGGCTTCGAGCACTTCGGCGACGGAGTCCGCTGGGACGAGCACCTCGACCGTGGCCTTCTGCATGCTCAGGGAGCTGCCGCTGCTGACGGACCGCACCTGGGCGCGGTCCACCAGCATGTGCGCGCCCTTGGTGCTGGCCTCGGCGCCCTCCTTGGCACTGGCGGCGGTCCACACTTCGACCACGTCACCGGACTGCAGGCCGGCAGCGGCGTCGGACTCGATGGGAACGGCGATGGGCCGCAGGGTGCTCTCCTCGCTCTGCCCGATGGCGGAGACGGGCAGCAGCTCGCCCTGTTCGATGCGGGTGGCGGCGAGCGCCCCCGCGGGGATCTGATCGGCGGAGACGGCGTAGCTGCTGGAGCTGTCGCCGAGGCTGACCTCGACCTGCCGGAACGCGGAGGGGTCGATCTTCTGCCCTTCGGCGATGTCGGTGGTGGCCACCAGGACGGTGGTGGTGCGGGTGGCTGCAGTGAGGATGCCGGCTCCGGCGAGCACGCTGATGAGCACCAGGGCGATTCCGGTGAGCAGGCGAGGATCGCGTGCACGGGGGCGGCGCAGGCGCATGGCGCGCACTGGAGCCCGCCCTGGTGCGAGGACGGCGGGGCCGACGGGGTCGGGCGAGCGGGTCGGCTCAGCCCCTTCGGAATCGCGGTTCTGCGCGGCGGAGGGACGGCGGGAGAAGATGCTCATAACGAATCCTGGGTCGACGGTGACGGGACTGTTCGTCCACGCTAGGCCGAGCATCACCATGGTGGGGCGGTTGTGGATGAACGGTGTCCGTATTGAGACCTGGTGTCCTCCGGGGGCGGGCCGCTGGAACCGTCCCGGGCCGGAGCGGCGCGTCTGGTCGAGGTTGTCCACAACAGGTCGTTCACGGCGCGGCTGCGGCAGTATGCGTGAGAGGATGAGGACCCACGAACCATCCCGCGCGTCGGAAGGACT
Source organism: Helcobacillus sp. ACRRO (assembly GCF_022347125.1). Taxonomy (NCBI): domain Bacteria; kingdom Bacillati; phylum Actinomycetota; class Actinomycetes; order Micrococcales; family Dermabacteraceae; genus Helcobacillus; species Helcobacillus sp. ACRRO. The sequence goes on along the minus strand of NZ_JAKRNG010000008.1, from coordinate 52,687 downwards.
TGAGCATGGCCGCACGCTTCATTCCCCTGTCTGAGGTTGCTGAGCAGCTGTCCATCAGCGCCTCGCAGGCGTATGCGCTCGTGCGCAGTGGGGAGCTGCGGGCCATCAAAGTGGGCGGCCGCGGCCAGTGGCGCGTGGAGCAGGCCGAACTGGAGGCGTACATCGCCCGCAAGTACAAGGAGACGGAGCGGGAGATCGCGCAGGAGCGCGCCGCCGCTGCCTCATCTGCTGACTGAGGTGACCGTCGCGATCGCCGAGAACGGGATCGCAAGGAGGTCCGCACCGCGCTGATCGCCCCGCAGATCCAGGTGATCCGCCCACACGGCAGCGATTCTGCCGCGCAGCGTCTGCACCCCGGCTGCGACCACAACGGCCCGCCGGTTCTCCTCCCAGTCACTGAGAACGGACCGCAGTGAACGGCGGTCGAACCCGTCGGCCCCGCGGGACCGCTGCGACAGACCTGTCGCAATCTGGACTGCATCCATCCGCACGAGCGTCGCTGCGTCCCCGTCAGAGATCGTCACCCAGTCGGCGCCGACCTCCGCAACCGTGCCGCGGAGCACTCCCCCAGTGATGAGCGTGAGCCGCACCTGAGTGCCCCCATTGCCGGCGAAGCGGTCAGCGAGCCCGATCGATCCGCGCTCCAGGCGGGCGAGTTCACGGGCGCTGCGGCGCGCATCGAGCTGCGAGGCGTGCTGCAGCTGGGCAGCGACATCCTGCAGACGCTCGTCACCGCTGACGGACGAACCCGGTGGACGACGACGGTGTCGGCGGGGCTGGTGTGCGTCACCGGCCGGTTCAACCACGGCAGCTCCTGGTGTCGGCGAGGGCGGCCTGTCCGCCTACGAGTTTTCACGAATGTTAGCAAAGCGGTTGCGACCCCCTCAATGTGGATCTAACCTCATGATCACATTCCAAACAGGACCAATATTTATCAAACTGCATCAAACAGCATGAATGGTGTCGGCGCGGGGCAGCATCCCACCGGCACCCGCCGCAGAGGGGATTCCCATGGACCACCAGCACCACCACGGGCGAGGGACCGCCATCGCCGCATCCGCCGGCGCTGCCGTTCTGAGCGTCAGCAGCACAGTGTTCGCACTTGCGCAGGGCGCTCTGGTCGCCGAGTCCGATCGCATCCAGCAGCTCACTGCTGGGCTCCTGGCCGCTGCAGCGGCTGCGCTGGGAGTCTGCGCCGCGTACCTCGCCCTCGTGTGGGCCCTCATCGCGGTGACCCGCGTGTTCGGAACCGGCTCGGCCGCCGGCCGCATCAGCTTCGGTGCCCTGCGGGTCATTGCTCCACGACTCGCCAAGACTGTGGTCGGGTCCGGACTCGCGGCGGGCAGCGTGGTCGCGTTCAGTGTGTCGGCTGTGGCCGCAGAACCCGCCCCGGCACCGTCCGGTGGGTTCGGCTGGTCGACGTCCTCGGAGCAGTCCGCAGCGGATGACTCCGCCGACGGCTCTGCTGAGGACGGTGATCTGAACGCGGACGACCTCGAGATCGGGTGGGCGCCCCAGCACGACTCCGCCAGCGCACCGCCGGACGCCCCCGCGGATGCACCGCCGCCGGCACCCGCGCCCGCGCGCGATGCGCCCGAACCGGCCAGTGATGAGCCGGCACCGTCCACCGATGAGCCGGCACGCGCCCCTGAAGATCCGACACCCGCCACTGAAGCACCGACACCTGCTCCTGACGAGCCGGCGCCCGCTTCTGAGTCGCGCACCCCGGCGCCGGCATCCGACGCGCCCGCACCCGGCACCACCGCGACTGTCCGCCCGGGCGACTCCCTCTGGCAGATCGCCTCCCACACCCTCGGCCCCTCCGCCGACGACGCCGACATCGCTGCCCTCGTGGAGCAGATCGCCGCCGACCCGGAGAACCGCATCGAGGATCCGGATCTGATCCACCCCGGCGATGAGCTGCACATTCCCTCGGCGGCCGCCCCCACCATCACTCCTGCTGACTGACGAGACGACAAGGAACCCGCATCATGTCCACAGCCCCGATCTCCTCCACGCCCGCAGCTCGTCCCAGCCATCAGCTGGCCCCGTCGGGACCGTTCGCCGACCCCGACAGTGGGGAGCGCGCCGTCACCGCTGTCGCGCGCAACGCGCTTGAAGTGATCCTCGGCCAGCGCCCGCTGACGAGCCTGGACCAGATCGTTGACCTCGAGGTTCGCCGCCGCCTGCATGAGCGGGCGCGGCTGATCGCCGATGTCGCCGCTCAGCGGGGAGTCAGGACCGCTGCCCGCATCCGCGTGGGCGGGGTCCGCTTCTGCGCCGTCACCGACACCGCGGTCGAAGCGAACGCCGTCATCAGCGACTCCCACCGCAGCCGCATGGTCGTCATGCGCTGGGAGCTGCGCCGCGGACGCTGGAAGGTGGTCGTCCTGGACGTCGGCTGAGGGGCCGGCGTCCCCGCTCCTCCCCTCGATTCCGCCCTGCACGAGCGATGCCCCGCCACCTCACGGTGACGGGGCATCTGAATGCACCGGACGATGCAGATCAGCGCCGGCGGCTCTTCGCCTGCTTCTTCTCCGCGCGGCGCTGCTCACGCTCAGCCTTCCGGCGCTCAGCGCGCGACATCGGCGCGGCGCTCTCGCCCTCCGCGGAGGAGTAGGACAGCTGGGAGGGGTTCACCGAATCCTCCAGACCCTTGGCGTGGAGGTGGATCTCGCTCGCCTCATCCTCGAACTCAGCGTCGTCACCCGACGCTGCACTCTCGGTGTCGGCAACCGGTTCGGAGCCGGCCTCGGCGGCTGCACCGGCGGAGGCGCCGACGGAATCGGCGTTCGCGGACAGGGTCGCGGCGCTCTTGGCGAGGAGGTTCTTCACCGCATCCGGGACGAGAGGCTGGCGCTGCACCTGCACGTTGAGGTTGAACAGGTACCCGACCACGTCCTCCTTGATGCCCGCCACCATGTCCTGGTACATCAGGAAGCCCTCGCGGCCGTACTCCACGAGCGGGTCGCGCTGCGCCATGGCGCGCAGACCGATGCCCTCCTTGAGGTAGTCCATCTCGTAGAGGTGGTCGCGCCAGCGGTTGTCGATGACCCGCAGGATCACCTTGCGCTCCAGCTCACGCATCGCGTCCGAACCGAGCTCCTCTTCGCGCTTCCCGTACGCGATGCGGATATCGGACAGCAGCTCCGTACGCAGGCGCTCCCGCGTCAGGTTCTCCTTGCCGCCGACCTCGTCGATCAGGTCCTCTTCGGTGAACGACACCGGGTACAGGGACTTCAGCGAGCCCCACAGTTCGTCGAGCTCGAAGTCCTCCGCGCTGCGGCTGCCGGTCGCGTTGGCGACGGCGGTGGTGATGACGTCCTCGAGGTAACGGTCGATCGTCGCGGTGATGTCCTCACCGTCGAGCACCCGGTTGCGGTCGCCGTAGACGCGTTCGCGCTGCTTGGTGAGGACATCGTCGTACTTCACCACGTTCTTGCGGATCTCGAAGTTCTGCGACTCGATCTTGCGCTGAGCGCCCTGGATCGCACCGGACACGAGGCGGCCGGTCAGCGGCGTGTCCTCATCCACGCCGCCGCGCGCCATGATCTGCTCCACGCCCGGGCCGGCGAAGCGGCGCACCAGCTCGTCCTGCAGCGACAGGTAGAAGCGGGACTCGCCCGGGTCGCCCTGACGGCCGGAACGGCCGCGCAGCTGGTTGTCGATGCGGCGGGACTCGTGGCGCTCCGTGCCCAGCACGTACAGTCCGCCGAGGTCGCGGACCTCATCCGCCTCGTCCTTCACCTGGCGCTTGGCGCGCTCCAGCGCCTCCTCCCAGGCCGCCTGGTACTCCTCCGGGTTCTCCTCGGCATCCAAGCCGCGGTCCTCCAGGGACTTGTGCGCCATGAACTCGACGTTGCCGCCGAGCATGATGTCGGTGCCGCGGCCGGCCATATTGGTGGCCACGGTGACGGCGCCCTTCGCACCCGCCATGGCGACGGTGGCGGCCTCACTGGCGTGGTTCTTGGCGTTCAGCACGTTGTGCGGCACGCCCTTCTTCCGCAGCAGCTCCGAGAGGTGCTCGGACTTCTCCACGCTGGTGGTGCCCACCAGCACAGGCTGCCCCGTCTTATGGCGTTCGACGATGTCGTTGACGACCGCGGCGAACTTTCCGCGCTCCGTCCGGTAGATCTCATCCACTTCGTCCACACGCTTGGTAGGGAGGTTGGTGGGGATCGGCACCACGCCGAGCTTGTAGGTCGCCATGAATTCGGCGGCTTCGGTCTCAGCGGTGCCGGTCATACCGGCGAGCTTCTCGTACAGCTTGAAGTAGTTCTGCAGGGTGATGGTGGCGAGGGTCTGGTTCTCCGCCTTGATCTCCACACCCTCCTTCGCCTCAATGGCCTGGTGGACGCCCTCGTTGTAGCGGCGCCCGGCGAGGATGCGACCGGTGTGCTCATCGACGATCATCACTTCGCCGTCGATGATGACGTAGTCCTTATCGCGCTTGAACAGCTCCTTCGCCTTGATGGCGTTGTTGAGGAAGCCGACCAGCGGGGTGTTGAGCGACTCGTAGAGGTTGTCGATGCCGAGCTCGTCCTCCACCCGGTCGATGCCGGGTTCGAGAACGCCGACGGTGCGCTTCTTCTCGTCGACCTCGTAGTCACGATCGCGGCGCAGGGTCTTGACCACGCGTGCGAACTCGGCGAACCACTTGTTGACGTCGCCGGACGCGGGACCGGAGATGATCAGCGGGGTGCGGGCCTCGTCGATGAGGATGGAGTCGACCTCATCCACGATGGCGAAGAAGTGGCCGCGCTGGACCCTGTCCTCGGCGTTCGTAGCCATGTTGTCGCGCAGGTAGTCGAAGCCGAACTCGTTGTTCGTGCCGTAGGTGATGTCCGCGGCGTACTCGCGCCGACGCTGCGCCGGGGTCTGGCCGGCGATGATGACGCCGGTGCTCATGCCGAGGGCGCGGAACACGCGGCCCATGAGATCGCTCTGGTAGGAGGCGAGGTAGTCGTTGACGGTGACCACGTGCACGCCCTTGCCGGCGAGGGCATTGAGGTAGGCGGGCAGGGTCGCGACGAGGGTCTTGCCCTCACCGGTCTTCATCTCAGCGATGCGGCCGCGGTGGAGGGCGGCGCCGCCCATCAGCTGCACCGGGTACGCGCGCTGGCCGAGGACTCGGCGGGCTGCTTCTCGAACCGCGGCGAACGCCTCGATCATGATGTCGTCGAGCGACTCGCCGTCCTCGAGGCGCTGGCGGAACGCGTCGGTCTCCGCACGCAGCTCGTCATCGGTGAGCTCGCGGAACGACTCTTCGAGCTTCTCCACATCATCGGCGATCGCCGCCAGACGCTTCTGCTCACGGCCTTCGCCTGCTCGCAGGATCTTCTCGAAGAAGCTGGCCACTCGTACTCCCTGGATTGCTGAACGTCAGTGTCGTCGGCCTGAGAAGGGCCCAGCCCACGCTAGTCGGGCCACCTTGGAGTCTACAGACAATGCGCGGGCGGGACGCGCCCGTTGTGGTGCGTCCCGCCCTGCGGGTCGTGGTCCGCTCGACTGCGCGGGGCCGACGGGGTCATCCGCCGACGGGTGCGGAGCCGATGCGCGTGCCGGTCATGGCCGGACGCTGCTCACGCTGAGCGTGCGCTCACTGTGAATCGGTGTCCAGTTCGATGACGCCGTAGTTCCAGCCCTTGCGGCGGTACACGACCTTCGGGTGGTTCGTGTCCTTGTCGACGAAGAGGAAGAAGTCGTGGCCCACCAGCTCCATGCGGTACAGGGCGTCGTCGATGGTCATCGGCTCAGCCTTGTGCTTCTTCTCGCGGATCACCACGGGCGACTCCGGGGCATCAGCAGCGGTGTCCGGCTCCGGGTCGACAGCCTCGATGGAGCCGGTGGCAGTGCGCTCCTTCTGCTCTTCGATGAGCCGATCCATGTGGACCTGGTCCTCGCCCATGGTGCGCAGGGACTCGGTCTCCACCTGGTGGGCGCGGTCGCGGCCCTTGCGGCGATCCTTGCGGCGGTCGCGCAGGCGGCGCAGACGCTCCATGAGCTTGTCGTAGGCGAGATCGAGGGCGGCGTACTGATCGGCGGCGCTGGCCTCGGAGCGGATGACGGTTCCGTTGTCGTGGACAGTGAGCTCGATCCGCTCCTTCTGGTCCGCCAGTCGCGGGTTCTTCTCGGTCATCACGACGACGTCCGTGCGGGATGCGTTCGGGGCGAGCTGGTTGACCTTGTCGAGCTTGTCGTTGATATGGCGCTGGAAGCGCTCCGTCACGTCGGTGTGGCGGCCGGCAACGTTGATGTCCATGGAATCCTCCAAAGAGATGAGACTCGAAGAATGCGCTCGTGCGCATCCTGATCAGGGTGGGGTGCGCATCACCTCCGACTCTGCTCGAGGATCCAGTCGCCGCTAGCGGCGATCACCGGGGCTTCCGGTGGCTTCATTATCCCCGATCGAACTGACAGTGTCATGAGAGTCACAGGCACGTTGCGAGCAGGATTCACGGCCTGACGGACGTTGGCCCGACGCGCTGTGCGGCCGCCACGACAACAGCGCCGAGAACGCGGCACCCGGCCGCTTCGAGCGCATCCGCGGCGGCGGCGAGGGTTGCTCCGGTGGTGGCGACGTCATCCACCAGCACGACGGACGGGCCCCGCCCTGGCGCATTCCGCGATGTCCCGGTCGTCGGACTTCTCGCCTCGTCGGCGGCGCTCCTCGCCTCTGCCGCGAAGTGCGAGGATCCGAGCGCGCGGGTGACGGCGCGGCCGCTCACCCGCATTCCGCCGGACAGGCGCCGCTCCCGCCGATTCCGTACCCGTCGGCCCGCCACAGCACCACCCGACCGTGCTGCCACGGCAGCACCCGAGCGCGCAGCCGACGCACCTCCCGGCAGCCCCGCGGGCGCCCCGCTCGCCCGCGGCAGCGACAGGCACGACACCACCGGTGTCCGGAGGGACTCCCCCAGCGCCTCCGCAATGAGCTGCGTGTGCTGCTCGCCCCGTCGGCGCACCGCCGCCCCGCTCGAGGGCACCGGCACCAGCACACCACCGTGCCGCAGCAGCTCCCGCGCCGGATCCAGCAGACTGCGGGCGAACGGCTCCGCGAGCGCAAAATGGCCACCGTTCTTGAACGCCAGCACCAGTGCCTGCAGTCGGGCCGTGTAGTCCCCCGCCGCCACCACCGGCATGCGGGGTCTGAACGACACGGCTCCGCGATGCTCACCGAGCTCATCGGGGACGGCGAGCTGCAGTGCGTCGAGCCGGTCATCGACCCGCTCGGCGCCCATCTCGAGCACCGCGGCGCAGTCCGCGCACAACACCCTCCCGCCGACACCGCAGGGGCAGGCCGTCGGCAGCAGAACATCGGCGAGGGACCGCAGAACGGTGTGGGTGGTGGCATGCATGAGCATCATGCTGGCTCGGCGCGCACGGCGGCGCGCGGCGGCCGGCCCTTCTGGGGACGACTCGACGTGTGGACAGCGCTGAGGCGCGGACCGGGGTGCGGCGAGGCGGCGGCGGAACCCGCTGCACGCCCCGCGTGGAGTCCCAGATGATCGCCTGCGGACTCTGGCCCTCCGCTGCCGGCACGAACACGATCATCGCCTGCTTGGAGTACCAGCAGAGCTCACCGGAGCCGTTCACCGGCAGCGGCATCGTCTGGACCGTGGACAGGCCGGTCGGATCACCCTTGCGGCTGCGGACCACCGCGCTCTCACCGAGCAGCAGCCGGCCGTCCCGTTTGATCAGCAGCGCCAGCTGCGTGGAGCCCAGCCCCAACGAGGCGCTGCAGATCTCGTCGCCGTCGGCGAGGTTCAGCAGCGCAGACGAATGCTCCGCCCCGCCGGACTCGTTCACGGCGAGGAGTTCACCGGGACGTTCGGAGTCCGCGGTCCAGATCCACCCGAACTGGTCCACCGATGGGGGCACCAACGCCTGCCCGGTCAGCGCCTCCCTGCGCTGGAGGCGACCGTCGGTCGACCCCACCAGCAGGGTCCGGCGGTCCGGCGTGAGCGCTGCCGCGGTCGAGGACCGAGGGGACCCCACCGGTGCGATGACGCAGTCCTTGGCGAAGGCGGGCACGAGGGACAGCGTGCTGTACCCGTCACCGCTCTCGCGAACCGCCATCACAGCGGCGCGCCGCCGAGTGCCTGCGCCACCCGGTCCACAGCGCGGGCCTGGACGAACCAGCGCAGATCCCCCTCCAGAGTCGTGCGGGTCGGGTCGAGGTATGCGATCCTGACCGGCGTCCACAGAAGGTCGAAGGTGGCCTGCGAGATGACCACCATGTCCGGCGGGTCCGCGATCCGCCACTGTCCGGCGACCCGGGTCAGATGGAGGGTGTATCGCATCGGCTCCCCATCCAGGAGCCAGGTGCGCACACCGGAGGAGTCCACGCGGGTCACCGCCGTCAGCGTCACCTCCACGGTGGAGGTGTCGACCTGCGAGATCGCCGGTTCTTCATTGGGAACATGGACGAAGACCTCCGTGTCCGGCGCCTACGTGCGGGCCTTTTCGGGCGTGAGGAACTGGCGGGCGACCGCGGAAGCGGACGCAGCCGCTGCGAACGCTGTGAGCGCGCCGCGGCGGGTCAGGCCCCGGCTCCTCATCCGATCTCCCGCGGAGTGCCCACCCACTCGCCGTCGTCCGGCAGCTCCCATGACCGCCGCAGCGCCAGAGGGGAATCGTCCACGGATGCGTCCGGAGTCTTCGGCAGCGTCAGGCGGAACACGGCGCCGCGGCCCTCCTGGCCCCACGCCTCCAGCCAGGCACCGTGCAGGTGAGCATCCTCCGCCGCGATCGACAGGCCGAGGCCGGCACCGCCGAGCGTGCGGGAACGCGCAGGGTCGGCTCGCCAGAACCGGGAGAAGACATGGCGCGCGGACTCCTCGGAGATGCCGACGCCGAAGTCCTGCACGATGATCGCCGCGCACTTCTCGTTCGACGCGGTCTCCACCGCCACCGGGCCGCCCTCCGCGTGCTCCAGCGCGTTCACCAGCAGATTGCGGACGATCCGCTCCATACGGCGGAAGTCCATCTGCAGCAGGATCGGCTCCTTGTGCCACTTCACGCAGAACGCCGAATCCGCCTCGTCAGCGATCGGCTTCAGCAGCTCTACCGTGGAGCGGGCCACATCGCTGAGGTTCTCCTCGCGTTCGTCGAGGATCGCGGCTCCCGCGTCGTGGCGGGAGATCTCCAGCAGGTCCGCCAGCATGTGGTCGAACCGGTTGACCTGGTCGGTCAGCAGCTGTGTGGTGCGCCTGATGGTCGGGGAGAACGAGTCCTTCTCCGCATCCAGCACGGACGCCGCCATCTTGATGGTGGTCAGCGGGGTGCGCAGCTCATGGGAGACGTCGGAGACGAAGCGGTGCTGCACATGGGACAGCTCCGTGAGGTCCGTGATCTTCTCCTGCAGGGACTCCGCCATCCGGTTGAAGCTAGTGCCCACGGTGGCGAGCTCGTCGCCGCCGCGCACGTCGATGCGGTAGTCGAGGTCACCGTCGGCGATGCGCTCAGCGGCGTTCGCGACCCGCCCCAGCGGAGTCTTCAGCATGCGCGCAATGATGATGGTGATGCCGAGCAGCAGCAGCATGATGACAGCGCCGCCGGTCAGCAGCACGGGCCGCATGAACGAGAGCGTGTTCTGCTCCTCCGCGAAGGAGTACAGCATGACGAGGTCGAAGGATCCCGATCCGGGCACGCTGATCCGCACCGCGGTCAGCATTCCCGGGGTGCCGTCCTTCAGCTTCACGTTGCGGTGCACGATCGACCCGGTGGAACCGGACAGCTGCCCTCGCAGCTCGGGGTCCACGTAGTCCATCACCGCGCGGTCCGTGGAGATCGTGGACATGGTGGACTCCTCATCCACCGGCAGCAGCGCCGCTGACGAAAGCGGGCCGTGCTCTTCGGTGCGCAGCGACTGGATGAACTGGGCGACCGAGTCCTGGCGTTCACCGGGGCTGCTGCCCACCGAGCTGCGCAGTTCTCGGGTCAGCGAACTGCGCGCGAGCTCGGTCTGCTCGAACACGAGGTCGCGGCGCTGATCGTAGAGTCCGTCGGCGATGACCGTGGAGAGGTAGCCGCCCACCGCGGTGATCGTGATGGCGGACAGGACGAGGGTGATGACCGCAACGCGGACGCTCAGCGGCCAGTGGGGGTAGTGACGCCTGCCGGAGCGTCCGAGGGGGGCGCTACTTTCCTGCTCGATATCCGACACCACGAACCGTCACCACGATCTGCGGGTTCTCCGGGTCGAGCTCGATCTTGGCGCGCAGTCGCTGCACATGCACGTTCACCAGGCGGGTATCGGCGCTGTGGCGGTAGCCCCACACTTCGCGCAGCAGGACCTCGCGGCTGAACACCTGCCACGGCTTGCGCGCCAGCGCCACGAGGAGGTCGAACTCGAGGGGGGTGAGCGGCAGGCGCTCCTCCCCGCGCCACACGCGGTGGCCCTCCACATCGATGACGATGTCCGCCACCTTGAGCGTTTCGGGACCGGGCTCCTCCTGCCGGCGCACACGGGCGCGGATGCGGGCGACCAGTTCGTCCGGATCGAACGGCTTCGTCAGGTAGTCGTCGGCTCCGGCCTCCAGACCCTCCACGATGTCCTTCGTGTCACTGCGGGCGGTCAGCATGATGATGGGAACACCGGAGACCTCGCGCATGCGGCGGCAGATCTCGTTGCCGTCGGTCCCCGGCAGCATCAGGTCCAGGAGGACGACGTCGTACATGCCGTCCTCGAAGCCGTCGAGTGCTTCATTCCCGTCCGCTGCGGTGGTGACATCGAACCCCTTGCCGGTAAGAACGATGGAGACCATCTCGGCGATGGCCGCATCATCATCGACCACGAGGACCTTGGGTGAAGTGCTCATGGGTCCCATTATGCCGGAAGAGGACGGAAATTCGCTGATCTTACCGCTGCTGGATCAGCATCGGGAGGCCTTCAACATCACGATATGCCAACGAACACGCAGAACAGGTGATGTGCGCCCCGTGCTGGACGAGGTCGCTTCGACATGCGGGGCAGCGCACCACATCGGCCGCCCACGCCGGCAGGGACGGGATTCGGCTGCGCGCTGCGGGATGCGCCGCTCCATCAGGGCGGCCGACGGGTCCCGCCGAATCCGAGCGGCGCCGCCCCGCGGGGGCATCGGCGCGGATGATCCCCAGGATCTCATCGCGCACTCGCGCCATAGTGTTCCCGGTCGCCGCCTCCACGTTCAGTCGCAGCAGCGGCTCCGTGTTCGACGGGCGCAGGGAGAACCACCAGCGCTGATCCTCGGGCATCGCCTCATCCCAGTGGGTGACGGTCATGCCGTCGAGGTCGTCGATCGTGACGCCCGGGACCCCTTCGATGGCGGAGCGGACCCGCTGCGCGGCGCCGTCGGCATCCGCAACGCGGGAGTTGATCTCACCGCTGGCGGCGAACGGGTCGTGCTCCGCCATCAGGTCGGAGAGGGTCCCGCTGCTCTTCTGCAGGGCGCGCAGGGTGTGCAGCGCCGCCAGCATGCCGGAATCGGCGAAGAAGAAGTCCCGGAAGTAGTAGTGGGCGGAGTGCTCACCGCCGAACACCGCGTTCTCCTTCGCCATCAGCGCTTTGATGATGGAGTGCCCCACTCGGCTGACCACCCATCGGCCGCCCTCGGCCTCGATGGCGTCGCGCACATGGCGGCTGGAGACGATGTTGGCGACCACCGCCGGGCTGGTCTCGCCCTCGGCGCGGACTCGGCGGATCTCACCGGTGGCGATCATCGCGGTGATGGCCGACGGGGACACCACCTCACCTGATTCGTCCACCACGATGCAGCGGTCGGCGTCGCCGTCGAAGGCGAGGCCGAGATCGGCGCCCTCCCGCTTCACCGCTGCGCGCAGATCGCTCAGGGTGGAGTAGTCCAACGGATTCGCCTCATGGTTCGGGAAGGTGCCGTCCAGCTCGAAGAAGAGGGGGACCACCCGCAGGGACGGCACCCGCTGGGCGAGCGCGGGAACGGTCAGGCCCGCCATCGCGTTTCCGGCGTCGACCACAACGGTCAGCTCGCGCTCCCCGTCCAGGGGGACGAGGGACAGCACGGTGTCGATGTAGTCGCCGAGGGTGTCGATCTCACGCTGCTCGCCCCTCCGGCGAGCCGCGGGGATGGTGCCTGCGTCCAGGTACGCCTGGGCGGTGTCGCGGATCTCGGTGAGCCCGGTGTCGCGGCCCACGGGAACGGCGCCGGCGAAGCACATCTTGATCCCGTTGTCCGGGCCCGGATTGTGGCTGGCGGTGAACTGCGCGCCTGCGACGTCCCGCAGACCGGAGGCGCAGTACAGCTGGTCGGTGGAGCTGAGCGAAGCCCACAGGACAGTGGAGCCGCGGGTGCGGGCCCCATCGGCGAAGGCGCCGGCGAGCTCCGGGGAGGATTCGCGCATGTCGTGGGAGACAATGATGTCGGCGCCGTCCAAGAGGTCGGCGAACGCGGCGCCGAGGGCGCGGGAGCCGTCGGCGGTGAAGTCCTCGTGGGCGCGCCCGCGGACGTCATAGGCCTTGACGATGCGGCTGAGATCGGTTCCGGAGCGGTCGATCGGTGTGGATACGGTGGTCACGGGTCTCCTCATTCGCTGTCGGCGGAGCGGACAACGCGCAGGTGCCGGCCCTGACCGGCAGCGCCGGCCTGCTGGGCGGGAGTGCCCTCGCGATGGGGCGCCTGCGCGGGAGCGGCGGGGGCGCGGTGGGCGCCGTGCGGTGCTCGGGACGCGGCCGAAGGTCGGTCCTCGGCGTCGGCGAGGGCCTTTGCGAGGGCGAGGACGTCGTCCTGCTGGCGCAGTTCGCCGGGGACGCGCTGCACGGTCCAGCCGTTGGGGACCGTCAGGCTGCGAGCGTGAGCGAGGCACAGGTCGTACCCGTGCGGGTCGCGCTCTGCCGGGAGCGGGCCGATGACCGCGACGGAGTCCGCGTAGTTGTAGGTCAGGACGGCCACGGCCGGCTCAGAGCATCCGGTTTTTGAGCATTCACGATCAGACACGAGGCAACTCTATCGCGAGCCGCAGCGCTGAGCCTCACCGCCTCCGGCGCCGATAGGCTGGGGCCATGCCCTCCCCTCGACGCCGCCGACGCGGCCGCGCCTTCCGTCACGACCTCGTGCCGCCGCATCTGCCCGGCTATGTGAGCCGACGCGAACGCTTCGACGCTTCGGTGCAGGATGCGATGGCGGAGATGCTGCAGCGCTTCCCCCGCGAGCTGGAGTACGTGGAAGTGCTCGCCGAGGACGTTCCGCCCTCGTCGCACGTGCACTGGGAGGACGCGGTGCTGCTGGGACGTGCTTTCCCCGGCGACCGCCAGTCGCCGCCGCAGATCGTGGTGTACCGCCGCCCCATTGAGATGCGTGTGACGGACGCGGAGGACCTGCGGGAGCTGGTGCGCTCGGTCCTGGTGCAGAACGTGGCATCTCTCCTCGGCAAACAGCCCGAGGACATCGACCCCGACTTCGGCCTCTGAGGCCGACCTGTCCTGCGCCCCGGTGGGCCGCCCAGCTGCGGTGATCCGCTCAGTACTGCAGGCGGACGTTGACGCCGGAGGCGGCCACGTTGTTGTCCGCCAGGCGCACACTGCCGATGATCGGTCCGCTGCTGCCCGCCTTCGCGGTCTGGACCCAGTCCCCCGTGATCGATGAGGGCGTCTCCGGCACCACGATCAGGCCCGTCAGGTCCTCCGGCTTCGGGTCGATCTCGTTGGCCGCGATCGACAGGGTCTGACCGTCCGCCACCGGCTTCGTCACCGGCTTCGACAGGGACCCGTCGGCCTTGGTGCCGATCACGGTGACCGTGGTGTCCGCCAGACCGAACAGGCGCACCTGGCCGTCGGCGCCGCCGAGCGGCAGCGCGAGCACGGAGGAGTTCCGGATCGGGTCCGACGGGTTCTGGATCGTGAAGTCCACCGCTTTCGAGGTGGTCTCCCCCGGCTGATCGCTGCCGAACACTGACGAGCGGATCGTGGCGAACACGGGCGCCTCGGATTCCACCGTCACCGTGTAGGCGCCGCGGGGCAGGGTCCCGGTGTCCAGCTGCAGCACGCCGGAGGCGGGGATCTGCACATCTGTCATCTCCCGGTCCTTCACCTCGCCGGTGGGGCTGATGAAGCGGACAGTCGCGGTGGTGGGCTGCCCGGTGCTGTTCAGCAGGTCGATCTTGAGGGGCCGGTCCGCGGTGATGGTTGCGCCGGGGAACACGTGGTCGGTGGACGGCGCCTGCTGCGCGGTGGCGATGTCACCGCCGTGCGGGGTGAGGCCGTCGCGCTCGGACGTCTCCATGCTCATCGCGAGCGGCGAGCCCTGCACGGTGACCGACACGCCGAGCGAGTCGAATCCGGGGGCGATGGATTCCATCGGGATCCGCTCGGTTGCACCCGGCGCGACCACGATGGTGCCGCGGCCCTGCGGGTCCGCTTCGCCGTCGGCTGTGTTCACCGTCAGGCTGGCGGAGGAGGGCCGGTCCGTGGTGTTGGTGAGCACGAGCACGCTCGATGAGCCGGGCGTGGTGGAGACGCCTACGAAGGTGCCCTTCACCCGCGGCTCCCAGCAGCGGGTGAGCGCGAGGGACCGGAAGTCACCGGATTCGGTGCGGACGGCCTGGATGGTGTCCGCGATCGGCCGCTGGGAGTCGAACGAGGTGGAGCGCATGATCGCCCCGTCGGCGCCGGCCTCCGCGGACGCGGTTGCGAACTCCGCCTTCCCCTTCACGGGGGTGGAGTCCAGCGGGGTCCCGTCGCGGTTCTCGGCGTCGATGGTGGGGGTGCGGGGCGTTCCGTCCTCGGTGAGGCGGGTGGCGGCGACCTGGTCCTGCCCGAACAGGAGGCTCGTGTCCGGTTCGAAAGCGAGGGTGCGCACCTGCGCGGTGTCCGCGGGCTTCTGCTCGGCGAGCGCCTCGTCGGTGCCGGTGGTCTGTTCCGGCGGCAGGAACGGCCCGGGGCACGACTGCGCCTGGGCGACCGCGGTGGAGCGGGCGGAGAGGTCCTCCACGGAGGTGAACGACTTCTGGCCGAGGGTCGCGCCGGCAGCGACGACGCCGATGAGGGGGACGAACGCGAGGACGGCGGCGGCGACGCGGCGGCTGCGCACCGGGCTGTTGCCGACGGGGCCCGGGTCGGTGGGGCCGACGGGGTCTGCGGGATCGTGCGGCTCAGTGGGGGTGGAACTCACAGTGCCTCCTTCGAACGGCGGCGCCACGGCAGGGCGACCAGCACGGTCACCGCCAGGATGATGAGGCCGATGATGATCAGCGGGGTCGCCAACGGGTTGGTGTAGCGGATGTGGAGCTCACCGCTGGCGCCTGCCGGCAGTTCGAAGCCCTGCGCCCAGTCGTCGACCACCACCGGGGTCAGGGCGCGGCCGTTCAGGGTGGCGTGCCACCCGGGGTCGGAGCGCTCGGAGAGCATCACCGTCCGCACGTGGTCGGCGGCCTTCACCTGCGCCTGAGCGTCGGTGCGGCCCGACGGCAGGGCTGTCGTCGTGGTCGGATTGATGCGCTGGCCGGGCGCGGAATCAAGGATCATCGCTCGGGCCGACGGGTCCACCACGCGCCACAGCCCGCCCTGATCGGACTCGGTGACGCGCTCGAACCGCGGTGAGGAGTTCAGCGCAAGAGTGATGGAGTCCGCGTTCTCCTGGCTGGGCACCACCACGTACTGCACCGCGAAGGTGGACAGCGGCGGCACAATGCCCGTGCCGTCGTCGGCGAGGTTCGCGGCGATGGAGTCGACGAGGTGCTCACTGGCGGTGTCGAACGGGCTAGCGGTCTCCCCCAGTTCCGCCTGCCGTGCGTTCTCCGCACCGGAGGACTGGTCGATGGAGGCGCCTGCACCGTCCACGACACGGCCGGTGACGGAGCCGTCGTTCTCCTGGTGGAGCACGAGCGTGCGGGTGCGCTGATCGGACACGCCCTGGTCGGCGGCGACAGCGGGGATCTGCAGCTCGGTGGTGCGCTCCAGCTCCATGGCCGACGGCGCCATGATCGCCCACGAGGCGACGAGACCGACGGCGAGGACTCCGAGCACGGGAGCGAGCGTGCGCCGCAGCGAGGTCTGTCCGGCGACCGGCGATGCAACGCGGTGCGCGATCGCGTCCCCCGTGCACAGCAGAGCGGTGACGAGGCCCGCGCACACGATGGAGAGCGCTGGTCCGGCGTAGGAGGTGAAGGGGGTGCCGTCATCGAACCCCGTGACGAACCGGCCGAGGGCCAGGGCGAGCGCGAAGCCGCCCGCCACCACGAGCACCGAGAAGATGCCGACCCGGCCGGCGTCCCCGGCGAGGAACGGGGCGGTCAGCAGCGCCAGCAGCCCGGCGATCATCAGCGAGGCGGCGAACAGGGCCCACAGCAGGGACCCGTCGGCCCCGGCGGCTTCGGCGAGGCGGCCATGCGCGGTGGGCTGCAGCAGCGCGAGGTCCGCCAGTGAAGGGCGGGCGAACGCGCCCTCGACGCCGCTGACGGCGATCAGCGACTTCGGGTGCTGAATGTAGGCGGTGAGGTTCGGCAGGTGCAGGCCGAGAACGGGGATCGCGAACCAGACCATCCGCCAGCGTCGACCGGGGATGAACGGGATGATGAACAGCAGGCCGATGAACGCCATCGGTGCGAGGATCGGCTGCACCGCGCTGATCACCGCAAGCGCGAGACCGCCTGCCGCAGCGGCTGCCGGGCTCGCCTGCGCCGTCTTGTGCGGCAGGCCGATGGCGCGCACCAGACCGATGGCGGCGAGCGGGATCATGAGGTGCACCAGGACGGCGGGCCAGCGACCGGACAGCAGCGCGTCCGCGAACGGTGGGGCGGTGGTCCAGGCGACCGCGGCGATGAGGCGCACCACGATGGACCGGCTGAGCGTGCCGGCGGCGAACCAGGCGCCGAGCGCCGCCGCGGGGATGGCGAGCAGCTGCAGGGTGAGCACGATCGCGTCCCCGCTGAGGGGGATCAGGCCGACGAGGCGGGTGAGGGCGTCGGTCGGGCCGGGCGCGCCGAGCTCCCCAGGGATCCAGGAGGAGAACACGGTGTCCCACCGGTCGTGCAGTGCGTTCGTGGGCGCGGTCAGGTGGGGGCCCACGAGAGACCCGCGCCCGAGAACACTGCGCATCGCCAGCAGGGCGATGGCTGCTGAGAGGCCGGCGAGGACGAGCGTCCACACGGTGTGCCGACCGTAGTCGGCGTCATCCACGCCGTGACTCGTACCGGCGATGCCCCACGTGGTGCGTCGAATGCGGCGCGTATGCGCGTCATCGGCGAAGAGGTCGGTCCACACCTCGTCCAGGGCGAGTCGGGCGGCAGCGCCCCGCGGGACGTAGAGCGGGGCGAGGCGGCGTCGCGGAATGGGAGATCGTGCGCTGGTCGAGCGGCCGCGGGCGAACACCGCGGGGGCGTGGCGCAGGATCCGGACGAACGCCTGCAGTTCATGGCCGACTGCGCGGGGCCGGTGCGAGACGATCGCCCCGATGATCCGGGCGATCAGCGCGAACGGCAGGACGAGCAGCGTCAAGATGCCCATGAGGGTGGGCCGCTGCCGGATCAGGGACAGGACCTGCCCGGACCGGAAGGCAACGGGGTCCTTCGCGCCGGTGAGGCGGCTCGGGTCTGCGCTGACACGGGAGTCGGAGACAGCGGTGACGCGTTCGCCGGAGCGCCAGATCCGCTGGCAGAGGTCGAGTTCAGCCCACGGGGAGGCGAGCGCCGGGTCGAAGCCGCCGACCTCCTGCAGGGCAGCGGTCTGCACCAGCATGCTGGGCAGTGTCACGCCGAGGACATCTGTGCGCCAGTCAGCCTGCCCCTGGTCGATCTCCCCGGTGTCCACACTGGTGCGGATCCGGTGGGAGTGGGTGAGGGTGATGCCGAGGTCCACCAGTGGTGGGGCATCGGAGCGGGAGTTCGACGACAGGTGCTTGGAGCCTGCGACCGCAGTGGAGGGCACCTCTCGGACGGTGCGGACGAGTTCCTCCAGCGCGTGCTGGTCGGGTTCGGCCTCCATGGTGAGCAGCCAGAGCCAGCTCTGGTCGTCGGCCGTGGCGCGGCGACGACGGCCCCCTCTGGCGCTTCCGCGCTGCCGCAGGCGAGCCGGAACGCGTGCTTCTTCCTGTGCTTCGCGGGTCGAACGGGCGAGCTCCGCTTCGGTGTCGACGCTGCGGGCGCGGCGGCCACGATGCTGAGGGGAGACCGCGGTGGAGCCGCCGGTGTGCGCGTCGGCACGGCCGCTGGATTCGGCTGCCCGGGCGCGGTCAGGAGCGACGGCGGCGCCCTGCGCGTCGGCGTCCTGAGCGGCGTGATCGGCGTTGTCGGGGCGGTGCCCGTCGGCCGCGCGGCCGTCGATGCGGGAGGCGACGGCGCGGGTGGCGCCGGCCAGGGTGGCACCGGGCGACAGGTTGATGCGGTCATCCACCATGCCGTCGGTCTGGAGGGTCGCCAGGTATTCGGCGACGGGCTCGCGCAGTCCGGCCGCGGCGACGAGGACGGTGCGGTCGGCGGGGCGGGACTGCTGCCGGACTGCGCGGACTGTGCGGTCAATGGCGCCGACGGAGTCGGCGGGCGAGACGAGCAGAACCGCGGTGACATCGCGCTGGATCACGGACGCTGGTCGTCCTTTCCGGAGGATCGGTGGGCGCTCAGATGGCCTGCTTCTTCAGGCGGCGGCGTTCGCGCTCGGACAGGCCGCCCCAGATGCCGAAGCGCTCATCATTGGACAGGGCGTATTCGAGGCATTCGGCGCGGACCTCGCAGGAGGTGCAGACCTTCTTGGCTTCGCGGGTGGAGCCGCCCTTCTCGGGGAAGAACGCCTCCGGGTCGGTCTGGGCGCACAGGGCCCGCTCCTGCCAGGACGCGGGTTCCAGCTCCTCACCGAAGTCACCGGCTCCCGTAATCTCCACGATCGAGAGTCCGCTCTCCATGGGCGTGCGAGGCGCGTTCTGCTGCATCGGCGCGATCCTTTCCAGCCGGAGGTGTGCGGTGCCGCCGCAGTCTGCGCACTCCCCCACATCGGGGTCTGACACAATCATCTGCGGACCGGCAGGGCACCTCTCGGCCACTGTCCTGTCCCAACTAAACTACACCGGTGCAACTCCGCTTCGTCAAGTGCCCGTGAACCTTCGCTCGGGCCCAGTGCGACAGCGGACCGCCCGACTCGAGGAGACCCCACGATGCCAGCACGCCTGCTCAGCGAGGACGAGCCCTTCTTCCGCGAATGGAAGCGCCACCACGGCCCCATGGTCCGGTCCCGTCAGCGGGCCGCTCTCCTCGCCGAGACCGTCGGCATCGACCGGGACCCCGCCGTGCCCGTCATCGGAGTGGTCGGATCCAAGGGCAAGGGCACCACGGTCGCCGCCGCCACCCAGCAGCTGCGCCGCCTCGGCCTGAACGTGGGCACCGTGTCCTCCCCTCCGTTCATCACGAACCTGGAGCGCATCCGGTTCAACGGCGAGCCGATCTCCCTGGAGGACTACGCCGAGCTCGGCCGCACCCTCTCCAGCGCGATCGAACAGCTGCCGCCGGTCGAGGAGACCGACGGGTACCTCGCCCCCACCGGCTGCTTCACCCTGATGGGCGCCCACTATCTGCTGGGGCGCGGCGCGGACGTCCTCGTCATCGAGGAGGGCCTCGGAGGCGCCACCGACGAGATCTCCCAGTTCCGCCTCGACACCCTTGTGGTGACCCCTGTGTTCCTCGAACATGAGGGAGTCATCGGCGACACGATCGAGGAGATCGCCTGGAACCTCGTCGGCGCCGGTGACCGCCGTACCGAACGGGTCGTGACGCTGGAGGCACAGGACCCGGTCGCGATCCGCGCGATCGAGGTTCTCCTGCCGCAGGCACATGTGCTGCGAGTGCCGTCCCCGGAGGACCTCGGCTTCGGGCCCCTGACCTCCGCGAACATCGCCGCGGGGTACACCGCCGCACTTGCCGCCCACCACCGCGCGGACACGCTCGAGGACCTGCCTGCGCTGGATCTGAGCGGTGCCCGACACCTGCAGCTGCCCGGGCGCTCCAGCTTCCTGCTGCACAACGGCGCGCCGTGGTTCCTCGACGCGGCGATCTCCCGCGAGGGATTCCAGGCCGCGCTCGCAGCGGTCAGCGCCCACAGCGACTTCCGCGGCGCCCGCTACCTGGTGTGCCTGCCGGACATCAAGGACATCACCCGCATCATCGACGTGGTGGACGAGGACCGCACCACTCTCGTGCGCACCCATGAGGACCACCTGACGTTCGAGAACTACCCGGAGGACTGGGCGCAGGCGTCGTTCGAGGACGCTGTGCGGGACGCGGAGACCTCCGGTGACCCCGTTGTGTGCCTGGGCACGATGAGCTTCGCCGCGGAGATGGCGGAGCAGATGGGACTGGATGTGGACCGCTGGTGGGTGGAGGATCCGTCGGCCGCAGAGACGGGAGTGGAGCGATGAGCGACCTCTCCCCCACCGGCGCCGATCTGCTGGCCGCTCTCGAGCAGCGCGGCCCCTCCCCCGCCCTCATCTGGTACGGCGGCGAGGACGGCCGCACCGAGCTGTCCGGGCATGTGCTCGCGAACTGGGTGACGAAGACCGTCAATCTGCTGCGGGACGAGCTGTTCGCCGAGCCGGACACTCCGATGGTCATCGCGATGCCACCGCATTGGAAGCGCCTCGTGCTGACGCTCGCCGGCTGGTCGGTGGGCGCTGAGGTGCGGATTCTCAGCCTCGACGCCGCCGCCGGCGAGGCCGCCGGGCTGCTCGCCGAGCCGCTGGCCGACGGGACGGTCCTCGCCACAAGCGACCCCGCTCTCGACGCCGTGGATCAGGCTGACGAGGTGCTGGTGCTCGACCCCGTGTCCCTCGCGCTGCGCTTCGGCGGCGAGGTCCCCGACCTGGCGCATGACTACCTGCCGGCGGTGCGTGGCCACGGCGACCACCTGAGCGCCCCGGTCGACCACTTCAGCGGCCCATCCCCCGCCCACCTCGAGGGCGGTGATCATCTCGGCGACGGTTCCGGTTCGGTGGAGCCGGGCGCGGTGGTGGCGCTGGAGGACATCGATGGAGCCGATGCATCGCGCGCGTTCGCGGTGTGGCTGGCCGGCGGTGTGGTGCTGGCGCCTGCGTGGGCTGTCAGTGAGGACGAGCAGCGCGCCGAAGGGGTGCGCTGACTAGTCGGTGTCGAGGTCGTCGGGTTGGGCGTCGCCGCGCAGCACGCGGATCGCTTCGGCCGGATTGCCGTTGAAGATCAGGTTCCCGGACTGCATGACGGCGATGCGCGAGCAGAGCTTCTGCAGCATGTCCAGCTCGTGCGAGACGATCACCATGGTGGCGCCGTCGGCCTGCATCTGACGGATCCGCTCAATGCATTTGCGCTGGAACGGCTCGTCACCGACCGACAGGATCTCATCCACGAGGAAGACGTCCGGGTCGGTGTGGATCGCCACGGAGAAAGCGAGTCGCAGGAACATGCCGCTGGAGTAGTACTTGACGTCGGTGTCGATGAACTTCTCGATTTCGCTGAACGCGACGATGTCATCGAAGCACGCATCGATCTGCTCCCGGGACATGCCGAGGATCGCTCCGTTGAGGTAGACGTTCTCCCGGCCGGACAGGTCCGGGTGGAACCCGGCGCCGACTTCAATGAGTCCGGCGACGCGGCCGCGGACCATCACGCGCCCGCTGTCCGGGAAGAGAACACCGCTGATGGTCTTCAGCAGGGTGGATTTGCCGGAACCGTTCAGCCCGATCAGGCCGACGGTCTCCCCCGAGGACACGGCCAGGTCCACCCCGTTGAGCGCCATGAAGGAATCGGAGAGCTTCTTGCCCTTGAGGGCGGCGAACGCCAGCTCCTTCAAGGAGTGGTTGTGCCGCAGCGAGAACTCCTTGGTGACGGATTCGATGCGGATCATTTCGCGGGCATCGGCGTCGGGCAGGGACGCGGCGCTGGGAAGAGCGGTTGACATCGCCGTTTCAGAGCTCCTGGGCGAAGCTGCGCTTCGCGCGGTCGAACACGAGGGCCCCCACGATGAACGTGGCGATCGCGGTCAGCAGGCCGAACCACCACAGACCGGCCACGGAGGACCCGATGTCGATCGCTGCCTGCGCTTCGGGGCTGGGGTGTGCGGTGCGGGCGTAGCCGCGCCAGAACGCCGAGTGGAACAGCTCCACCACGATCGTGAGCGGGTTGTGTGCGTACAGCGACCAGAGGATGCTGTCGCCCATCTCTTTGTGCACGAGGGAGATCGGGTACAGGATCGGTGAGGCCCACGTGGCGATCATGATGATGAGGTCAACGAAGTTCTCCACGTCTCTGAACGCGGCGTTCAGAGCGGCGGCGAGCATGCCGAGGCCCACCGTGAAGATCACGAGGATCGCGAAGCCGGCGGCGAACGATGCCGCTTCTGTCAGGCCGGGCCGCCACCCGAACACGAGGGCGCCGACTGTCAGCACCAGCAGCTGCGGAATGAAGTGGATGATCGCGACCACCGCACTGGACCAGGGGAACAGTTCGCTCGGCAGGTAGATCTTGGAGACCAGAGGCGCGTTGGACGAGATGGAGCGGGTGCAGTTGCCGAACACCTCTCCGAACAGGTTGATCACCACGATGCCGGAGAACAGGTAGACGGCGTACGCCGGCATCGACCGGTTCAGCTGCAGGAACACGCCGAGGGCGATGAAGAAGACGAGGAACTGCGCGGCCGGTTTGACGTATGACCACGCCATGCCGAGCACGCTGCCGCGGTAGCGGACGCGCAGCTCCTTCTTCACGAGCAGGCGCAGCAGGAACCGCTCCTTGACGGGGTTCAGCCAGCCGGCGTCATCCCCCGGTTCGCGCCATCCCTGCTTCTTCTCCTCACGGTTCAGCGCGGTTCGGCTCAACGATCAGCCCCCGCGCTGTTCTTGTCCTCCCGCTGCGGTGCCGGGTTCGCGGCGAAGGTCTTCTCCCACTCCTCGAAGGAAGTGATGCGCGGCGCGGCATCCTGGAACGCACGGCTGAGCTCCTTCCACCGGCGGGTGAGGTCGGCGTGGACGCGCACAGACTCGCCGAGCGCCTTCACCGCTTCCTTCGGGTCGCGCTGGTACCAGAACACCTGAGTTCCCTCAGCGTTGGAGACAAGGGCGCTGTCGTAGCGGGTGAGGCGCCACCAGCGGGCATCCTGGTGCGCGATCGCTGCCTGCGGGTTCTTCTGCGCCTTCTCCGACGGCTTCACCAGCGTCTGGCGCACCAGCTGCTTCGCCGCCCACAGCGGCAGGGCGGCACGGCGGGGCTGCGTGAGCGGGCGGCCCTTGCGCGGCGGCTTGCCGGGCACCACAGCCGGGAAGTCGTCGATGTTCTTCTTCGGGCGAGAGTCCGCATAGTCACCGGTCTTGGACCGGATCTCAGGAAGGATCGTGCCGATGTTCTGGTGCAGGGCGTCCGGGCCGTCCAGGATGGCGCGCTGCGCGAGGGCACGGCCCATCTGGGTGAAGTACTGCATCGAGAAGACATGCTTGATGTCGAGGAACTGCGACTCCTTCGTGACACGGCCGCCGTTCTCGTACGGGGAGTGCAGGAGGGCGGTGATGATGCGGTTGCGTTCGTGGAAGAACGCCTGCCAGCCGACGAGGTCGTCCTTGTCACCCCAGGCGACGTGCCACACGGCGGCGCCGGGCAGGGACACGGTCGGGTAGCCCGCCTTCTTGGCGCGCAGGCCGTACTCGGCGTCGTCCCATTTGATGAACACGGGCAGGGACAGTCCGATCTCACGCACCACTTCGGTGGGGATGAGGGTCATCCACCAGCCGTTGTAATCCACGTCCACACGGCGGTGCAGCCACGGCGTGGCGCGCAGCGGGTAGGAGGCGAGGTTGTAGCTGAGCTCCATCTCCTCGTTCGGTGCCGCGGGCTGCGTGCGCCACGGGTCCACCACTTCGCCGAAGGTGTGCAGCGAGGAGCGGTTGTTGAGATCGAACATGTGGCCGCCCACGAGGGTGGGGCGGGTGCAGAAGTCGGCGAAGGTGAGGACGCGGTGGAAGGACTCGGGTTCGATGACGATGTCGTCATCGCAGTTGATGACGTAGTCGGAACGGCCGTTGGTGGAAGCCTCGTACATACCGCGGGAGAAGCCGCCCGAGCCGCCGATGTTGCCCTGCTCGATGATCCGGAGCTTCTCGCCCATCCCCTCCTGCAGGGGCGTGAGCTGCTCGGCATGGTCGGTGAGGCGGTCGCTGCCCTGGTCGATCACGTACATGACGTCCATGAGCTCCAGGAGGTCGTCCTGCCGCAGGAGAGTGCGGATGTTGTCCAGGCAGTACTCCACCTTGTTCATGGTGGTCATGCCGATGGAGAAGGTGCCGCGGCGCTTCGCGAGGGAGGCGTCCGCAGAGTACGCGGCGCCGAGGATGCGCAGCCCCTGGGCTCCGGCGAAGGCGTCGAACCAGTACCAGCCACCGTCGCCGAAGGCGTCGAGCTTCAGCGGGACGCGGGTGGTGCGCCTTCCGGTGACGGCGACGGCGTCCACGCGCTGCTGCGCACCCTTGGCGTTGGAGCGGTTCACGACGATCTGCCCGTCACCCTCGGTCTGGATGGTGAGGGTGATCTCCCGCACCGGGGTCCAGCGCCGCCAGTACGAGGCCGGGAAGGCGTTGAAGTAGGTGCCGAAGGACCGGGAGCCTGCGGCGGGGATGGTGGCGCCGAAGCGGGAGCGGTGCTCCGAGAGGTCGAAGTCCTCCGCCACAGCAGCCCCGGGAGCCATTGGGGTCTGCTCCGCCTTCTTCTGCGGACCGACCTCTCCGAGGGCCGACCCGGTGGAGGCGAGGGCGGCGGCCCCTGCAGCAACGGACTCCACGTACAGCGGCAGAGTGTCCGCCATCGGGTCCTCCGGCATGATCAGCCGGTGGAGGACTCGGTGGTCGTCGGGGATGCGGACGGTCTGGTTCATCGGGAAGGCTCCTGGATGGTGGTGCGGATGCGTCTCGGCCGGGCGGGGTGCGCTCAGGACCGCAGCAGGTCCGGCAGCTTGTTGTCCGCCATGGACAGGGCCGCGCCGATCGCCATGTGCATGTCGAGGTACTGGTAGGTGCCGAGGCGTCCACCGAAGAGGGTGGAGGGCTCGGCGGCCGCCTTCTCGCGGTACTGCAGCAGGGTCTCGCGGTCGGCGCTGGAGTTGATGGGGTAGTACGGCTCGTCGTCGCGCTCCGCGAAGCGGGAGAACTCACGCTGGATGAGGGTGCGGTCGGTGGCGTAGTCGCGTTCGGGGTGGAAGTGGCGCGGCTCGATGATGCGGGTGAAGGGTACGGACTCGTCGGCGTAGTTCATCACGGACGTGCCCTGGAAGTCGCCCACATCGAGGTGCTCGGTCTCCAGGTCGATAGTGCGCCACTTGAGGTCGCCGAGCTCGTAGTCGAAGTAGCGGTCCACCGGGCCGGTGTAGACGACCGGAACATTGCCGCGCAGGTTCTTCTTGTTGAGCTCCTGCGATTCGTCGAAGTAGTCCGTGGACAGCTTCACCTCGATGTTGGGGTGGTCCGCCATGTTCTCGAGCCACGCGGTGTAGCCCTTCGTGGGCAGGCCCTCGTAGGTGTCGTTGAAGTAGCGGTTGTCGTAGGTGTAGCGCACCGGGAGGCGGGAGATGATCGAGGCGGGCAGGTCCTTGGGATCGGTCTGCCACTGCTTGCCGGTGTAGTGCTTGATGAACGCCTCGTAGAGGGGGCGGCCGATCAGGGAGATGCCCTTGTCGTTGAGGTTCTCCGGGTCCTTGCCCGCGAATTCGCCGGCCTGCTCGGCGATGAGCTCGCGCGCTTCGCTGGGGCTGTAGGCGGCGGAGAAGAACTGGTTGATGGTGCCGAGGTTGATCGGCATCGGGTACACCACGCCCTGATGAGTGGTGTACACCTTGTGCACGTAGTCGGTGAACGAAGTGAAGTCGTTGACGTACTTCCACACCCGCTCATTGGAGGTGTGGAACAGGTGCGCACCGTACTTGTGGACCTCGATGCCGGTGCGGTCATCGACCTCGGAGTACGCATTGCCGCCGATGTGGTCGCGGCTCTCGATGATGGTCACGCGGGCGCCGTGCTCACGAGCCGCGCGGTCGGCGATGGTCAGTCCGAAGAGGCCGGAGCCGACGATCACGAGGTCAGGGTTCGACATGCGTCTGCCTTTCTGAAGTCAA
The DNA here is from genome assembly GCF_022347125.1 of Helcobacillus sp. ACRRO. Taxonomy (NCBI): domain Bacteria; kingdom Bacillati; phylum Actinomycetota; class Actinomycetes; order Micrococcales; family Dermabacteraceae; genus Helcobacillus; species Helcobacillus sp. ACRRO. The sequence continues at coordinate 26,631 of NZ_JAKRNG010000008.1, read as the reverse complement.
CGTGGCTCCACTGTACCGATTCGGCATCTGAGGAGCCCTTCGGGCGGGCCGGTGGAGACCCTCCCAATACCTGTTCACCCCGTGCGGGTGGGAAGTCACACACCGATCTTCTCGACGAGCAGGCGGTACATGAGCCGCCGGAGAGGGCCGGGCACCGTTCGGTAGGCGCCGCGGATGCAGAGGTTGCGCAGCGCGCGGGGCCAGGAGGTGACCCCGTCGGCCACCATGCGGCGCTGCATCCGGATGTCGCTGCGGAACAGTTCGAGGCCGCCGCGTCGGTCGTACAGCTCCGGGCCCACGCGGTAGTCCACGAGCGCTTCGGCGAGGTTGCCTGCACGTGCACCGGCTCGCAGCATCCGGTACCAGAGGTCGTAGTCCTCCATGAACGGGAGGCTCTGATAGCCACCTGCGGCGAGCACGGCCTCCTTGCGGAACACCACGGTGGGATGCTGAAACGGCGAGTGGTCCTTGAGGTACCGCTCGATCTCCTCCTGCGAGGTGGGACGGTTGCGGGTTCGGCCCGAGCCGAGTTCGCGCATGCCGGCGCCGAGGATGTCGAGGTTGCGGCGCAGCAGCGCCGGGATCTGCTTCTCGAAGCGGTCGGCGTGGTTGAGGTCGTCGGCGTCGGCGCGGGCCACCAGCGAGGTGGGGCACGCCAGCAGGCCTTCCTGGAGGGTTTCGGCGAGGCCGCGGTGGTCGCTGCGGCGCAGCACGGTTGCGGGGCCGTACTCGCCGCGCTCCACACCGTCGGCGATGGCGGCGAGCGCCGGGGGCAGGTCACCGTCGCAGGAGAGGACGACATGGTCCGGCGGAAGGGTCTGCGCGCTGGTGGCGCTGTGCAGGGCGGCGCGGACGGCGGAGGGCTCGTCGTTGCCCCACACCGCCATCAGAAGGGTGAACGGCTCGCGGGGATGCTGCGTCACCGGCGGGCCGCCTTCTCCACGGCTCGGATCTCCTCGGCTCGCTCCGGGTCGGCTCCGAGGACCACGGCGTTCATGCGGGGCATCTCGCGCAGGCCCTCGCGCAGGCCGCGCCACGCGATCGGCAGAAGGTCGCCGCGGGTGCGCAGCAGGGTCCTCCCCCAGCCGAGCGCGGACTTCCCGCCGTAGAGGACCTGCTCCTTCCGGGTGAAGGAGTCGGTGCGCAGGAGGGTCCACAGGCGGTTGCGGACGTCGTAGCGCATGCGGCTGCCCGGGTTGGCGGCGGCGTTGGAGAACGCGACGGTGCGGTGCTCGACCACGCTGCCGGGCACGGCGAAGCCCTGACCGCTGCGCAGAAGGCGGCCGGTGAATTCGAAGTCGTCGCTCCAGATGAAGTAGTCGGCCTTCGGCAGGCCGTGGGTGCGGACCTCGCCGGCACGGATGAGGGCGGAGACGAAGCTGGCGGTGCGGATCGGGCGCACTCCGATCTCGGCGAAGCGCTCCACCTCGCTCTGGGGGACCCCGAGGCGGGTCCGTGAGGAGTTCATGGGGTGGTCGCGCCCGTCGGTCCAGACGGCACGGGAGGAGAGCACGGCGGCGCTGATGCCGCGCTGCTGGAGTCGGTGATCAGCGGCGAGGAGTTCGGCGAGGGCGTCCGGAAGGGGGACGGTGTCGTCATCCATGATCCACAGGAAGTCGGTGTGCTCGCCGCTGCGGAGGGCGTGGGCCATGCCGGCGGTGAAGCCTCCGGCGCCGCCGACGTTGCGGTTCAGGTGGAGGACGTCAGCGCCGATGTGGTGTTCGTCGGCGACGCGCCCGGATTCGTCGGTGGAGGCGTTGTCGATGATGATGACGCGGTCCGCGGGGCGGGTCTGGTCGGCCAGGGCGTCGAGGCTCTCGCGCAGGAGATCGGGGCGGTTGTACGTGACGACGACAGCGGTCACGTGCATCGGCGCGAGGTCGGCGGGCATGGATGATCTCCGTTTCGTCGGGCTGGTTCGCCTCGAGTGTAATCGGGCGAGCCTGCCGAATCGTGGTGGCGCGAGGGGAGGTGAGGTGAAGATTGTTCGCACGCGCGGCGATGGGGTTGTGGAGGGTGGGCCGACGGGCCTCGAAGTGGGACCGTTGCTGTGTACTCTGAGTGGGCACCAGACCCCGAGCAGTTCGATTCGGAGACCCCATGAACCAGGATTCCCCCGAGCAGTCCGGCAGGTCGCATGCGCGACCCGGCAGCTCTGCCCGCCCCATCGGCCCAGCCGGAGGGAATCCTCACACCCGCTCGTCCCGTCCGCGCCCGCCGCGCGGTTCCCATCCTGTTCCGACGGGTGAGCAGCCCACGCAGCAGATGCCGCGCCAGGAGCCGCCGACCCGTCGGATGCCGCCCGTCCGCGGTGGCGCCCCTGCTGGTGGCGCACCTGCTCGAGGCGCGACCCCCGTCGGCCAGGGCGGCGCTGCCGCAGCCGCGGCCGGCTCTCATCCCGCTGCAGCACAGCCCGGCGCGCTACGGCCGAAGGGACGCCCGCAACGCATGCCCGGCCAGGTGGGCGGCTCCCGGCCTGCGCGTCGGGAGGGAGGCCGACGGGGTCTGCCGCGGTGGGCGAGGCTCCTGCGCGCCGCGGCGATTCTGCTGATCGTCCTGGTGCTCGGATGGGGCGTGGGGCTCGGGGTGTGGACCAACTCGCACATTCAGCACACGGCCGCCCTCTCGGACGCCGAGGACACGCCCGGCACCACCTATCTCGTCGCCGGCGCGGACCTGGAGGACGGCGGCGCGCAGCGCACTGACACCCTCATGCTGGTGCACAAGGCGGACAACGGGAACACCTATCTCGTGTCGATCCCCCGCGACACCCTCGTGGACATCCCCGGGAAGGGGAAGTACAAGATCAACGCCGCCTACGCGATGGGCGGCCCGAAGCTGCTGGTGAAGACGATCGAGCAGTTCACCGGTCTGACGGTGGACCACTTCGTGGTGATCGGGTTCGACGGCGTCACCGACATGGTCGACGCCGTGGGCCACGTGAACCTGTGCATCGACCAGGACGTGGACGATGAGAAGTCCGGTCTGAAGATGACGAAGGGCTGCCACGACGTGGGCGGTGAGCAGGCGCTCGCGTTCGTCCGCGCCCGCTACTTCGATCCGCGCGCAGATCTGGGGCGCCAGGAGCGCCAGCAGCAGTTCATCTCATCGATGATGAAGCGCGCCGCCTCCCCTGCCGTGCTTCTGAACCCGTTCGCCCATGTGCGCTTGGCGAGCGCGTCCGGCCGAGCACTGCTGACCGACGACGACACCGGGCTGGTGGACGTGACGCGACTGGGAATGGCGATGCGCAGCGCATCGAATTCCGGCAGTGCGGTGCCGATGCCGATCGACAACCCTGCTTTCCAGACCAAGCATTCGGGTGTGGCGATCTCCACCGATGATCAGGAGATCGAGACGTTCTTCTCCGAGATCAAGGACGGCACGCTCGATGTGGAGAAGGCGAAGAAGAACGCCCTGTGATGGGCGCGCTCAGCGCAGGATCATGTCGATGACGATGTTGATGGAGTTCAGAACCGACTGACCCTTGGCGCGGGAGTAGTCGGTGTACAGGATGTGCACCGGATGCTCCTTGTAGGTGAGGCCGTGCCGATGGATCTCCGAGGGGATCTCCGAGGCGTGCGCCATGCGGTTCTGCTCAATGGTGATGACCTCGCAGGCGGTGCGGCCGAGCACGCGCAGCCCGTTGTGGGCGTCGGTCAGGCTGACCCCGGTGGTCAGGTTCTCGTACACGATCGCCCCCTTGAGCACAATCCGCTTCAGCAGGCCCGGCTTGGTGCGGGTGTCCAGGAAGCGGGAACCGAGGACCACGTCCACGCCGTCATCGTGGAGCATGCGGATCATGGAGGCGGCGTCATCCACCTGATGCTGACCGTCGGCGTCGAAGGTGACGACCTGGCGCATGTTCTCGTCCTGCAGGGCGTAGTCGATGCCGGTCTTCAGCGCGGCGCCCTGCCCCATGTTGTAGGGGTGGCGGACCACGACGGCGCCGGCGGCTTCGGCCTGCTCAGCGGAGTCGTCGTCGCTGCCGTCATCCACGCAGACCACGAGGGGGTAGCGGGTGCGCAGCTGCGTGATCACGTCATGGATCACGGGGCCCTCGTTGAAGAGGGGGATGACGAACCAGGTGGTGTCCGTTCCCGGGTCGGGCAGGGGCGCTGAAGTGGTTGGCTCGCGGCGCTCCTCGGGGACGTGGCTCATCGCGCTCCTTCGGTGGTTCGGCGTCGTGACGGCGGGGCCGGGCGGCGGGCGCGAGCTTCGCCGCATTCGGCATGGCGCTCCCATGGTCCCCGACCTCTAGGAGGATACCCTGTTGAGGACTGTTAACCGGGACGCGGACTCGGCCTGGTGGCCGGATTCGCATCGACCATGTGAGGACACCCGAACGTGAAGACTGCCGTTGTTGCACTGGGGAAGATCGGCCTTCCCCTCGCCGTCCAATTCGCTGACGCAGGCCACGAGGTCATCGGCGTTGACGTCAACCAGCGCACCGTTGACATGGTCAACGACGCCAAGGAGCCGTTCCCCGGCGAAGCGCACCTGCAGGAGAAGCTGGAGGAGCTCGTCCCCGCTGGTCGGCTGCGCGCCACCACGGACTATTCGGAGGCCATTCCCGGCGCCGACGCCATCGTGATCGTGGTGCCGCTGTTCGTCAACGACGAGACCTGGGAGCCGGACTTCGCTTGGATGGACGCGGCCACCACGTCGCTTGCCGAGCACATCACCCCGGGCACGCTCGTCTCCTACGAGACCACCCTGCCCGTCGGCACGCTGCGCAACCGCTTCGTGCCCGCAATCGAGAAGATCTCCGGCCTGAAGGAGTCGAAGGACTTCTTCGCCGTGTTCTCCCCGGAGCGAGTCCTCACCGGCCGCGTGTTCGAGGACCTGCGCAAGTACCCGAAGCTGATCGGCGCCCTCTCCCCTGAGGGCACGAAGCGCGCCACCGAGTTCTACGAGTCCGCCCTCCAGTTCGATGAGCGCCCGGATCTGGCCCGCCCGAACGGCGTGTGGGACCTCGGCACCCCGGAGGCGTCGGAGCTCGCGAAGCTCGCCGAGACCACCTACCGCGATGTGAACATCGGTCTGGCGAACGAGTTCGCGCTGTTCGCGCAGGACAACGGCATCGACGCATTCAAGGTGATCGAGGCCTCGAACTCGCAGCCGTACAGCCACATCCACCAGCCGGGCATCGCCGTGGGCGGGCACTGCATCCCGGTGTACCCGCGCCTGTACCTCTCCGGCGACCCGTCGGCCGAGACCGTGCGCTCCGCTCGCATCCTCAACGCCTCCGTCCCCGCGAAGTTGGTGGAGCGCGCTGAGAAGCTGCTGGGGTCCCTGAAGGGCATGAAGGCCGTGGTGCTCGGTGCGTCCTACCGCGCCGGGGTGAAGGAGACCGCCTTCTCGGGTGTGTTCCCGACCGTGGACGAGCTGACCAAGCGCGGCGCCGAGGTGTCCGTGCACGACCCGTTCTACACCGATGAGGAGCTCGAGGGCTTCGGCTGGACGCCGTGGCACGAGGGCGATGCCGCTGACCTGGTGATCGTGCAGACGAACCACCCGGAGTACGCGGAGTACTCGGCTGCGACCGTGCCGGGTGTGAAGCTGATCGTGGACGGCCGCAACATCACGGACGCCGCGAAGTGGCAGGGCACCCCGCGCCTGGTCCACGGCGACGGCGAGCAGTCGACCGCCTCCGCGAAGGACGCCTGACATGCCCGGCGCTGCCCTCCTCGTCCATCCCGCTGTGACCGGAACCGTCGCGGCGGTGCAGGGAGCCCCCGCGTTCGCGAACAGGGCGTTCATCATTCAGATGATCCTGATCGCCGGCATTCTGGGGATCACGGCGTGGCTGTTCCTGAAGCGCGGCGCCAAGCAGCTGGCGGTGCGCCGCCTGCTGATCATCCTGTTCGCCCTGTTCGCGGTGTTCACCGTGATCTTCCCGTCGATCCTCACTCAGGTTGCGCGCTTCGTCGGTGTGGGACGCGGCGCCGACCTGCTGCTGTACGCGACCGTGGTGGTCCTGTTGGGCTTCCTGGCGCTGCAGGAGGCGCGGACGAAGAACGCGGAGAAGCGTACAACGTACTTGGCGCGGCGCCTCGCGATCGCGGACACGGTGCACCCGGATGAGTACCGGATCGCAGCATTGGGCACCGTGCGCAGGGCCGATGGCGCCACCGGTGCTGCGGAGGGTGCGTCGCGCACTGATGGCTGACTGGGCTCGGTTCGCCTGGTCCGCGGCGTGGACTCTGGTCCTCGCTGTCGGACCAGGCGTTCTCATTCTCCGCTGCTGGGGGCTGCGCGGCCCCACCGTCTGGGCGGTCGCGCCGTTGATCACCGTCGCGGTGTCCACGCTCGCGGCGGTGGCGGCGGCGCCGATGGGGATCCGGTGGTCCCTGCCGGTTCTGCTGGTTCCGGTGCTGCTCCTGGCCGCTCTGGGGCTGGTGGGCCGACGGGTGCTGGCCTCACGCCGGGGCTCAGCCGCCTCCACGGAGACCGCGACTGGAGCGGCCGACGGGCCTGTGCGCGCGCGGACAAGGGAGCTACCAGTCCTGCCGCGTCTGTTCCCGCGCCCGTGGCTGTCGCTCGCTGTCATCGCGCCGGCGGTCGGCATCGCTGTGATGCCGATCCTCGTGGCGATGGGTGAGCCGGGGGCGTTCCTCCAGCGCTGGGATGCGTTGTACCACCTGCAGGCCGTGCAGCAGGTCCGCCTGACCGGAGACGGCTCCACGTTGCATCTCGGTCGTCTTTCTCTGGCGACAGATCTTCCTCGGTACTATCCGGGCGGGTATCACGCGCTCGCTGCCCTAGTGCCGTTCACCCCCACGCCGATCCTGCTGAACGCATCCGTGCTCGTCCTGGCCGTCGTTCCTTTCGTGGTCGGCTCGGCCTACCTGGCGCGTGTCCTGTTCATTCGGCGATGGTGGGCTCCGACCGCTGCCGCCGTCGCTGCCGCGCTGGCCCCTGCCGCTCCCGTCAATGAGTGGATCCATCTCTCTCCCATCCCGAACCTGGTGGCAGCATCTCTGCTGCCGGCACTGCTCGGGTTCGCCATCGAGACGTGGCGGGTTCTGCGCCGCCGATCGGCGGGGGTGCTGTCACCCGCCGTGATCGTCCGCGTCGGTGCCCTCGGTGTCGCTGGTTTCGGGGTCGCATTCACGCACCCGAATGTGGCTGTCTATGCCGCGCTCATCCTGGGTGCTGGTGCGGGCACGGACCTTCTGACCCGACGTGACCGTCACCTGAGGACGTGGGCGCTGGCCTGGACTCCACCTCTCGGGCTCCTCCCCTACGCCGCTGTTGTTTCCGGACGCCTCGGCATCAACCCCGGCGATTATGTCGGCGGCCTCGTGGTGCCTCTCCCCCAGGGCGCGGGCGAACTGGTCAGCGGCCTGTTGACGGTGTGGCCGATGCCGATCGGCGTGGCTCTGTGGATCGTCGCGTGGATCGGACTGTGGGCGATGCTGCGGCGCGGCTCGTTCCCCATCCTCGTCATGGTGCTGATCACCGGGGTGCTGTACATCGATGCTGCAATCGATTGGGAGCCGCAGCTCTCCGGGCTCTGGTACCGCGGCCAGGACCGCATCTCCATGTTTCTGACGACGCTGGTAGTCACCCTGGTGCCAGCGGGCCTGGCGCGTCTGCAGCGGGTGTTGGAGCGGCTGCCCGCAGTAACAGCGGTTGTTGCTGCATCAGCTGTGTTGCTCGCGGGAGTGAGCGTCCAGGACCGGGCTGACTATGCCGCGCTGAACCTGGACCTGGATGATCTGTCTCGTCCCCGCTACTTCGACTCCCATGAGCTGGCTGAACTGGAGCGGGTCGCTGGAGAGATGGACCCGGAGGTCATGCTGCTCGCGAGCCCGTTCTCCGGGGGGTCACACCTCCATGCCATGACCGGGCAGAAGGTGCGGTTCCCGGTTGCCGGCCAAACCTACAAGAAATCGCACAAGAATCTCGTCCTCGCAGCCCAGAACGCCGGGCACGACCCCCGAGCGTGTCAAACGCTGAAGAGCCACGGCATCGGATACGTGTACAGCGATGCGTGGGCGTATGGACGCGCTGAGATCTTCACGCCGTTGGGTGCAGTCGATCCGGCGATCGGTCAGGTGATCATGTCCACGGACCATTCCGTGATGTACAAGGTGGACTGCAGCGCTGACGGGTGAGACCGACAGCCCGGACGGCGAGTGATCCGGAGAAACGAGCCGCGCTCCCCGTCCGGGTCAGTCGCTATCCCTCACTTGCGGCGCGCGGGGCGGATCGTGGCGAGCACCGCAGCGGCACCCTTTCGGGCGCATCCCATCAGTGAGGCGTTGTCCTCGGTCCACTGGCGCAGATGCTCCGCGTCCGGGCGGGGACCGTCAATCGCTGCGCGCATAGCGCTGGCAACGGATTCCGCAGTGTACTCCGCGGCGAAGCCGAGGCTGTTGCCCTGCACTCGGTCGTGGGCTGCGCCCGAACCCGCGTGGATCACAGGGGTTCCGCAGCCGGTCGCGGCGTACATCTTCGTGGGCAGGGCGAACTCATAGCCGAGGCCCGGGGTGATGGAGCTGAGGCCCGCCACTGCGCCGCGGATGTATCCGGCGACGACCGATGCCGGAGCGCGGCCGTGGAATTCGACGCCGTCGATCCCGCGCTCGTGCACGGTCTGTTCGAGCTGGTCTCGCCCGGTTCCTTCGGAGAAGAACAGCAGGCGCGCTTCGGGGTGCGTGGTCCGCAGCTGCTCGAACGCGTCGATGAACACGTCAGCGCCCTGCCATTCGGACACGGTGCCGGCGTAGACGAAGTAGGGTCCGTCCGGCCGGTCATCCGGCAGGTCCCCGTCGGGTGAGAAGGACGAGGTGTCCACCCCGTTGCCGATCATGTGGAAGGTGCTGCGCTCCCCCACCAGTTCCTCGAGGCGCTTCTGCACGCCCGGTGAGATGGTGAGGACTGCGGCGGACCTCTTCCACACGGTGGTCTCCATCCAGCGCACGGCCTTCAGGACCACGGCGGGGACGCCGCCGACGGATTCTGCGGCGTCACACCACACGTCGGCAGCGTAGAAGGTGACGGGAACCCGTCGGATCGCAGCGGCGGCAAGAACCGCGAGTCCGGTGGTGGGCGGCGGTTCCGCCACGACCGCATCAACCCGGCGGGCAAGGAGGATGCGGAAGAACAGGGGGATGTCGAAGCTCATGTATGAGCCGTAACCGCGCACCTGCCCCATGGAGTCCCGCTTCACGGGGAAGCGCCGGACGTGCGATGCGCGCACCGTCCCGTGGGTGCCCGCCGGTGGGCGGGTGGTGAGGACACGGACGTCCGCTCCGACCTCTTCGAGCGCGACCGCCAGCGCTTCCTGCCGGAATGCTGCGGGGATGGGCTCGGGGGTGAACACGCGGGTCGCGACGAGGACCGTGGGGGTGCTCGCGTCGGGGCGGGCGTTCGTGTTCTTCGGCGTCACTGTGCCCGGTGCTCCTTCAGCGCTGCGATGACCTGTTCGGAAGCGTGGCCGTCCCCGTAGTAGTCGGGGCGCTCCGCGGTGGGGCGGGGTCGCATGACGGCATCGCGGATCTGCTCGGGCTTCGGCGCGAGAACGTTCCAGTCATCGCGCAGGGTTTCCACCCATTCGGTTTCGGTGCGCAGTGTGGTGCAGGGAGCGCCGAGGAGGTAGGCCTCCTTCTGCAGGCCGCCGGAGTCGGTGATGACCGCTGCGGCGTGCTGCAATGCGTTCATCAGATCCGGGTAGGCGAGCGGCTCCTCCACGTGCAGGGATCCGCCCTGCAGTTCGATGCCGGCGTCGGCAGCCTTCGCCTTGAGACGCGGGTGGGCGAACAGGGCAACGGGGATGTCAAGCTTCTGCAGCTCGGCGATGACGGAGCGCAGGTAGTCCGGGTCGTCGGTGGTGTCGGCTCGGTGGAGGGTGGCCACAGCGAACGGCTGTGCCGGATCGATGACCTTCGGCAGGCGCAGCTCGTTGCCCTTCACGGAATCAGCAACGGTGAGGCAGACGTCGGTCATCACATCGCCGACCACTACTGTGCGCTCTGCGAGCCCCTCCGACGTGAGGTGTTCGCGGGCCACCTCAGTGGGGGCGAGCAGGAGGTCGGCGGCATGGTCAGTCATGACACGGTTGTGCTCCTCGGGCATGCGGCGGTTGAAGGACCGCAGACCTGCCTCGAGGTGGGCGACGGGGATGTGCATCTTCACGGCGGAGAGGGTGCCGGCGAGCGTGGAGTTGGTGTCGCCGTAGACGAGCACCCAATCGGGCTGGTGCTCTTCGAGCACGGCGTCCATGGCGGCGAGCATGGCGCCGGTCTGGCGGCCGTGGCTGCCGGAGCCCACATGGAGGTTCACATCTGGCGCGGGAATGTGCAGCAGGTCGAAGAACGCGTCGCTCATCGCCTCGTCATAGTGCTGGCCGGTATGCACAATGAGGTGTTCCACATCAGCGGACTTGGAGGCGGCCTGCGCGACCGCTGCGAGCTTCACGAACTGCGGGCGTGCGCCCACAACTGACAGGATCTTCACGTCATTCCTTTGGTCGACTACCCCATAGTCTATGAGACGCCGCTCGGTGCCACATGCCCCACGCTCGCCGCATTGGGAAGGTCTCTCACACCGCCCTACACTGAAGGCATGTCCCGCCCCACCATCCTGGTCATCTCACTGTCCGATATCGCCTCCGATGCTCGTGTGCTGCGCCAGATCGGCGTCGCCGCTGAAGTCGGACACGTCACCACCATCGGGTACGGCCCGCATCCGACCGGCGCCGATGAGCACATTCAGGTGCCGAGCGACAAGCTGTCTCTTCCCCAGACCCCGAGCGGGGTCCTCAAGCTCGCGCTGCGCCGCTTCCGCTCCGCCGAACTCGACGCCCCTGGTGTGAAGTTCATCCTCGATGCTCTGAAGGAGCGGACCTTCGATGCAGTCATCGCGAACGAGGCGCGGATCCTCGCCTGCGCTCATCGCGTGGCGAAGGGCGCTCCCGTGTGGGCGGACCTGCACGAATACGCACCTGAGGAACGGACCCATATCCGCTCATGGCGGCTGCTGGTGGCGCCGCTCATGGACTACATGTGCCGAGAGTACCTGCCGAAAGCAACCGCGGCCACGACAGTGGCGCAGGGCATCGCAGAGCTCTATGAGGAGTCCTACGGCGTGCGCCCTGAGCTCATGCGCAATGCGGCCCCGCTGCAGAACCTCTCCCCCACCGAACTGGAAGGGGATCGGATCCGACTCGTCCATTCCGGTGGCGCTGTCCACGGCCGCAATCTCGAAGCGATGATCGACGCCGTCCGCCAGTTGCCCGAGCAGTTCACCCTGGATATGTATCTCATCGCCGCTTCGGACGGCGGCGGATACCTGCGTTCTCTGGAGCAGCGCGCAGCCGGTGATCCTCGAATCACGATCCACGATGCAGTGAGTCCCCAAGAGCTGCCGCGAGTGCTGAACCAGTACGACGTCGGCGTGTTCTGGATGCCGCCTACACACACCAATGGCCGCCTCGCGCTGCCGAACAAGCTGTTCGACTACGTACAGGCTCGTCTCGCACTCGCGATCGGACCGAGCATCGAAATGGTGCGCATCGTGCAGGACCACGATCTCGGAGTGATTTCGGAGTCGTTCGACGTCGAGGACATCGTCGCATCGCTTCGCACTCTCACGCCCGAAAGCGTCGCCGCCTTCAAACAGTCGTCTGATGCCGCAGCACCGGCTCTGAGCTTCGACAATGAAGCCGAGGTGGAAAGGGCCATCCTCCGACGGATGCTGAACGCCTGAGTCAGTCTCGGCTCATCCGGGTGCCACCACTTCCGCCGCCGTTCGCACCGGGGAACACCGGTTCGTCCGGATAAGGTGCACTGAGAACAGGGTTCTTTCTTGTGCTGCGGTCCCACCAGTCGCGGGGCGGGTCGATCGGGCCACAGGCATCGATCCGCCACACACGTGCGTCGCCGCCCTCAGCAACCAAGGTGAACCCCGAACCCGTGTCTACGCCGTAGAATCCCGGGGCGAACTCTTCGCGCTCATGCCCGGAATAGAATTTGCTGGTGTCCTCATAGAAGTACGCAACACCGTAATGATCGAGGATCGTGCACACCAACGGGTCGGAGGTGATGTCGTCGAAGTGCTTATAAAGGTATTCACCATCGAAGTCGATTGCCCTAGGATTCACTTGGGTGAATACCGATTGAGCGTCGGAATAGAGCGGCACATAGGCGACACCGGATGCTGGGTCGCCTATGATCACGGACCCCGCCGGGACCGACCGATCCAGATCCTTGAGCATCGCGAGCTCGGCCTCACTGGACACCGGGTGATGAAGCGGCGACTCTGCACCGACTGATTTCGCGTAGCCGATGGTCAGCAGCATCGCCATCATCGTGTGGAGGACGACGAACCCCGCAGTCCAGGCCATAAAGAAAAGCCTGCCCGGCTTCGCCAGAGCCCGCACCGGCCTCGCCCAGGCATCAGGTGTGCCGAGCATTCGGTCGATCACCACAGCAACGAGCATCGACACAAAGATGTTCTGCACAGCGAACAGCCGATAAGTATCCGAATACCACAGGCCCGACACGCTCGACAGAACCGGAAGTGGGAAATAGGTTCCGAGGATCAGCGGCACCAGCATCAGCCAGGCGGATGTGACCCACCGGGTCCGTTGATCACGCCACGCCAGGACGGCCCCAGCCAGGATAAGCGGTACAAAGATGAGCAGGTACCCGAGAACCATCGGAGGGTTGTTACCCACGGGCCAGTTCACCGCCGTACTCACGATCTTCGACAGCGCACCATCCCAGTTCGCAGTCGAGTCGCGCGAAAGATAGCCGCGGACCTTCGTCGGAGACGTCATGGCCAGAACAGCGACGACCACTGCGAGGGCGACACTGCCACCGGTAACCAGGCGCCGCTTGGGGGTCCAGCGGCGCCCCTGAACCTTGAAGACTCGCAGCCCCGCGTACACCGCGACGGGGATCATGACCCAGACAATTGTGAAGAACACCGATGGGTGCGTCAGCACCGCTCCTGCGAAGGCCACACCAGTGGCCGCCACAACGGTCAGCGCATAACTGTGCCGTTTGCGTGCTCTCCCCCACCGGAACCCGTTCCGCATCGTGACGATGAGTGCAAGAACGCCCGGAAGCATGGCGAAGCCGAGCCCATTCGGCCAAAAGGTCTTCGCCAGCACTATGTAACTCGGGAACGCAGGAAATCCAGCCGCCACTACGACACTCAGGACGGTCATCCAAGGTCGGTCAGGGAACACTTCCCGCGTCAGCGCGACCAGACCGATGACGAAGACGACGATGGGAACCAGATAGCCCATTACGTTCGCGCCGGTCACAATGTCCGTGATCGGGAGGGCAAGGAATGTGAGCGCGTGCCACACGCTTGGGTAAGTGACGTGAAGAGTGCGGAAGCCGTAGTTGAAGTCCATGGCCGAGAACATGGACGCATCACCGGAATGGCCAATCGCGTTGAGCCCGTTGTAGTGGTACATCGGATCGACGCGCGGGCTGGGCACCGTGGGGTCAACCCACTGGAGCAGCGGCACTGCCGTGACGAGACAGAAGAGTACGGTTGCCGCCAGAATGGCCCCCAACTCCGCCCGAGAGGGGCTGGATCCCGGAACCTTTCGGAAGATCCTCGCGGACGGCGGGACGATATAGCGCCGCAGGACAAGCGCTGTGATCACTGCAAGGACCACGACCAGCAGGTACGGCCCCCACCCCCAGTCCACGCGCAGCTTTCGACTGACGATCGCCATTCCCCCTGCGAGGAAGGCAGTCACTGCAGGGCCGGCCGCGAGCGCAAGCATCGTCCTCATCCGCAGAACCCTGAGCACCGCATAGCCCGGACCGACTGTGATGGCCAGCAGCACCGTCAGCAGAGGCACTGAGCTCAGCCACTGCACCAGGTATCCGGCACTCACCGGCGCCGCTCCTCACCGGCCCCGCGACCTACGCGTGGTCCCTGGGGAGCTACGACAGCGGGAGCGAGTTCGTCGATGACCTGGCGTCCGCGGCGAGCCCACGTATGGTTCCACCGCTCTTCCCGAGCGCGTGAAGCGAGGCGCTCCAGGCGGTGCGGTTCGGCGACCAGCTCACGCAGCGCTTCCCGAAACGAGGCTTCGTCGTACTCGATCGCTAGTCCGAATCCAGCTTCTTTGCCCCACTGGGCGGCAAGGGTTCCCTCACTCAGCAGGATCGGTTTGCCATGACTGAGGTACTCGAAGAATTTGATGGGTGCCGCGAAGGTACGGTACTCGATCGGTTCCACGAAGAGCACACAGGCAGACGCTGCGGCATAGTACGGCTCGAGCTCGTGACTGCGCGCATGTACCACCGTCACGCTGTCGTTCATCAGAGGACGATACGACTCGCGATGCCGTTCCCAATCAGCTTCGGGAACCACCATCGTCATACTGACGTCCTCCGTGCTGCTCACAGCCTCCACGCACATATGCATGCCGTACTCGGAACCAAGACCGCCCACGTACAGGAGATGAAGGGGACGGGGCATCGGCGACTCGGTGACGTCGCATCCGGGCGGGAGGGCGCTATAAGTGCCGGGGAGCAACGGAACGACCGGCCCCATCGCCATCGACGGCAGGAAGGTGTGGATCCGCAGCGAACGCAGCACCCACACATCGAACCGGTAGGCAGCCCCCATGACCAGCCGTCGGTACAGGGGAGCCCCGCTCAGTGCTTTGGGGAAGCGCCAGTAGATGTCCCGGTAGAACTGGCCAACAGGAATGCCCCGCCGGTGGGCCCACCAGAAGATCCGAGCGTCGAGGAACGGCGCAATTCCATTCTTCAGCGAAGATGCGAGCACGTTCGGCTGTGTCGAGTTCTCCGAATAGATGAAGGCGGGACGTTCGCCAGCGGCGACACGCGCTCTGAGCTGCCGGAAACCGTACGACCGCTGGCCGGGGCCACCCAGCAGATGACGCACCCTCAGCCCCTGGTCACGCAGTGCTCGCTTCATCTGCAGGGGCCGCAGACGGCTTCCACCCTTGGGTCGATACTCCAAAAAGTATGGGGCATGGAAGACAGCTGAGGGCAGAGCGGCGCGGTCGACCGCGGCCGAGTAGAACTCGTGATGCGACAACGCAAACGCAGCCTCGCTGACGCGTACAGATGCCTGCTTTCTGATCTTCCGGCGGTATGCGGACCGTTGAGCGGCCGACATCGAGGCGTGCTTCTCGGCGCGGCGCCTCATCGCAGCACTGAGGTCGTCCACCAGTTGCTCAGAACTTCCGCCGGCGGGCTGAGCGACAAGCTCAACAAACTCACTGCCCTCCGCATTGCGAGCGTGAGTCCCCGCCCAGGTATCGGTGACGATGAGATCAACACCGCAGATGAGAGCTTCGCTCAGGACCGTGCCACCCGCCTCCCTGACACTCGCCAGGACGAGAGTGTCAGCAGAGTTGAGGACGGCCGGCAAATAGTCCCTCGGCACCTGGCCCATGAACTCGACACGGTCCTCAACACCAAGGCGGGCCGCGGCGCCGCGCAGCTGCGCGACCCGGTCGCCATCGCCCCCGGCGACGATCAAGCGCGCCGGTTCCTGCACAGCGGTAAAGGCTTCCAGGGTCTCTTCCACCCGCTTGTTCGGGTTCAAGTGGGAGATGTGCAGGAGCGTCCACGGAGTCGATCCCCCCGACGAGACGACCCCTGGTTCGTCGTCGCCCGGCTCCGCGATGCGGTTCAAGGACTGAGCGAAGGAATCGGCGACGGGAAGGTCAAGCGTCTGCACACCATCGATCACATAGCGCTCCTGCAGAGCCTCAGCGAACGGAGTCGAAACGGTCGCGACACCGTCGGCATCCCAGATCGCCTGAGTGATGACGTGATCGCGTGCAGTGCCGACACGACGCTCGAGACTGGAGGGACGATGCTCAGTCACGACATAGGGAACTTCCAAGGCAATCGACAGAGCCTGCGCAATACCAGCAGCAGGGTGAACCGAGTGAGCATGGATGACGTCGAAACCCTCAGCACCGGCCTCTGACTTCAGCCCGCGAAGCAGGAGTCGGCTCATCGCCGCGGTCTCCCACCGATGCAGTGGCCGAGCGAAGGCCGGCACCGGGACCTCGACGGTGGTCACTGCGCCGTCGTGCGTGACGGTTGTGCGGGCGAGGGGCCATCGGGAGGCGGGAATGACGCGTGGCACGAGGACCGTGACGCTGTTCCCTGATCGGGACAGCATCTGCGCCTGCTCGCGGAAGAACGAACCATTGAACGGCTGTTCAGCAGTCGGGTACCACGACGGGACCACCAGGATCTTCACGCGTCAGTCTCCTCCTCAGTTGGCTCCTGCACTTCAGGCCCTTCACGGTCGAAGCTGCGGGCAGCGAAATCAGCAAGCACCAGGTTAGTGGCCAGCATCGCCGCCATCAGAATCCCGAGCCACCGGATCGTGGGCAACAGGTCCATGGTCGAGAACTGCAGCAGTGCGAGAGGGCTGGCGCAGAAGACGACGGCGAACATCAGAGACCATTGCTGTTTCCCCGTGACGACGAAGACTGTGGAGATGGGAGATGTGACCAGTTGCATCATCAGCCATGGTGTCAAGGCTCGGGCGATATCCCCGGCGAGGTCCCACTGATGCCCGAAGACCACCGTGAACAGCCACGGCGCCAGCAGATAGAGCAGACCAAAGGGAACCAGCGAGATCAGGAGGGACCGCATCATCGTGAAGCGCACGAGCCGGGTCATGCCACCGGGCTTCACGCGGGCAAGCTTTTGGAAGAACACCTGCGAGATGGCGCTGTTGATCAGGCCGATTGGGACTTGGAGGAGTCGCCACGCCAAATTGAACTGACCGACAGCACCGAGGGCAACCGACCCGATCAACAGAACAATACCGTTGAGCCGGATCGCATCGACCAGCGCAGTGGGCATATTCAGCAGAGGCATCTTCTTGTACTCGGACAGAAGTGCCTTGGCCGACGGGGTGTCGTCGCTGATCGGCTGCACAAGATCCTTCGATCGCAGCCTGAGGTTGACGAATGCCAGCGCCTGCCCAGCCATGGTGCCGAGGATCAGGCCCGGCAAGGTGCGCACTCCCAAAGCTCCGAACGCAAGCTGTCCACCAGATGACGCCACCTGTTGCTGCATCCGGTTCAGAGAAATGGTCTTGTAGTCGGTGCGCCGGTTGAACCAATACTGCAGGACGGTCACCTGGGCAACGAAGAAGATCGTCAGAGCGCCGATGGGCATCCAGCTCGCAAGGTTCTCCGACCCGTACACGGAAATGATCAGATTTCGGCCGACCACAGCGGCCACAGCGAACAGCAGGGCCACCACGATGTTCGAGACTGTGGCGATCCGAGCGATTCGACGCGCAGAGTCGTCGTCTTCCGGCAGCATGATCGCCATATCCATGCGCATGGACGCAATGGTGATCGCGATGGTGGTCAGCGACCCGAAGACGGCGAACTGACCGAAGATCTCGGGAGTGAACATCCGGGCGGTGAAGACCATGGCAACCATGGCGACCGCCTGGGCGAAACCGGTGCCTGTGACCAGAATCCCGATGTTCTTCAACGTCGGGTACTTCGTCATCAGCGCAGTGACCCGTCGCCGCTTTCCGACCGGGGATTCCATCGGACTGACCGGACCCTCCCACTCACATCCAGAGATATAGGAGCGCCAGGCTAGCATGAGGTATCAGCCCGAGTTAGGCCGAGATCACCGAGGAGCCCCCGCCCGTGCGAGACGTCCACACGACCTTCACCTCCCCGTGGCGTGAACGTTCCCCTCAGTCGTTCGAACTCAATGAGGGTGACCGATTCGCTCGGGTCGTGACGTCCGCGGACTCCGTGGTGCTGTCGGCTGACAGACTCCGGTCCTGGCCCATCTTCTATCGAGTCACCGACGACGCCGTGCACATCGCCGATGACGCGTTCAGCTTGGTGCCGGATCGCCCGCGCATGGTGGATGCCGACGCGGGCAGAACCTTCGAGCACACAGGCTTCGTTGTCGGGCAGGAAACCCTGTTCCCTTCGGTGTCCCAGGTGCGCGCCGGACAAGAGGTGCGGATCTGCCGACGGACGGGTGCCGTGACCAGCGACGCCCCCCGCGCTTTGATGCTGACGGATTCCCCGGCCGCAGATGAACCGACCATGACGGCGCGGTTCGACTCCGCCCTCCGGGACAGCATCGACGACCTGGCCAAGCGCGCCGGATCGCGAACCATCGCTCTGCCGATGTCCGCAGGGTGGGATTCACGGCTCCTCGCTTCATTGCTGACCACGTCCGCTATCCCGCGCGATCAGATCCTTGCGTTCACCTACGGTCTCCCCTCGGACGCCGAATCTGTCCGGTCCAAGCAGATCGCGGATTCATTGAACATCCCGTGGGTCAAGACAGAGTTCACGCAGCCGGAGCTCCATCGCGAGTGGCAACGACACGGCGACGAGTCGTTCCTTCGCTGCTCGTCCCGGGGCGCGGCCCTCCCCCACATCCAGGATTGGTACGCGATCCGCTCACTGACCAAGCGGGGAATTCTCTCCTCCGGGTCAATTGTCATTCCGGGGCACACGGTCGTGAGCGCGGCCCGTTTGACGGGACTCGAGCATCTCATCGATCGTCCCGCTTCCTTCACCGATCTATCTGCTGCGATCCTCGCCCACATAACGAAGGTGCACTGCACTTTGCAGGGGCGACCTGGGGCAGCGGCTCGGATCTCCACCGTCCGCCATGCCGCCGCAGATTACGCATCAGCGGAGTTCACCCGCCACGGAGCTCACCTCGATGCCACCATTACGGTCACGCGCCGCCAGATGATGAGCCTCGCCCGACGAGTCTGGCACGAGGAGCGCCAAGCCAAGTACATCCTCAATTCGGTTCGCACCTACGAGCACTTCGGGTTCGACTGGGAGCTTCCCCTGCATTCGCAGGCCGCGTGGGATATCTACACGGCGATGCCAGACTCTGCGATCGCCTCGCGCGACTGGTACGAGGACCTGATCCGCCGCCGGTTCGCCGAGCATCACCCTGCTGCAGTCCAACCCGCCGCTCGTCCCGTCCCCGGACCGTCTGCGCGCCCAACTGCGACAGCTCGGGTTGTCGCATCCGCGAAGAAGGCGGGGTTGGCTGTCGGTCTCGGGGTGGCCGACACCCGGGTACGGCGCCTCCGGCATGTCCGCCGCCACCCACTCGGCTTCCGAGCCTTCCATCCCTCCGCACGGTTCACACCCGTCGCGGTGGGCACACTCCTGGGCAAGAACGTGCTCGGACTCTTTGCACGACTCTTCCTCACCGATCGCTGGCTGCCCCACACTCATCTCTTCACTGAAACTCGGTCCACAACAACCCCCGGGGAAGATCCCCGTTGACGGTCTCGGTGAGATCTGCACGACCGACGATCGACCATCTACTCAGCAAGGACGAACATGGACCACCCCACCGGGAGCATCGCACTGGCTACCGCCCTTTTGGCCATCCCGCCGACCTATTTCGTCACCCAGCACGCCGATGAGCTGATGCGCGAAGGCCGCGGCTACCGTTTCGCCGCGTTTCCTCTCGCGAGCCGTGTGGACGGGGACGCAACATCGGTTCCCATTGTTCCAGCACTTCGTCGCCCTGCCGCCTATCCTCAGCGAGCCTCGTTGGCGAAGTTCGCTATGCCGCTCCAGAGGCGCGCTCTTGTCGCTGCCGCGCCGGATCTGATCCACCAGCACCACGGGACCTGGTCCGGCGGGGCTCGGGCCGCGTCCCGGGCTCTCGGCGTTCCCCTGGTGACCACTCTGCATGGCACCGACGTGGTCAGTGCGGCACGATCCGCCCCGCGCGGGCTGCAGAGGATCCATCAACAGCAGACCCGTGCCGCATTCGATGAGTCGGATCTCCTGCTCGCCGTCAGCGACCACCAGCGCCGGCTCGCCCTCTCCGCAGGGGCCCCAGCTGAGCGTCTGCATGTCCACTACCAGGGCGTCGACACGGACTACTTCCGCCCCGCGTCAGCGATCGAATCCGCGGATCGTCCTCTTCGCCTTCTGTTCGTCGGCGCGCTGATTCCGCAGAAGCGCGCCGATCTGGTCATCGAGGCGTCCGCACTGATCTCGCGACACCAGGAGCACGAACTGCTCATTGTGGGCGACGGACCAGAACGGAGCCGACTGGAGGAGAAGAGCGCCTCCCTCCCGCACGTCCGCATACTCGGGTCCACGGACCGTGATGGAGTACGACAATGGATGCAGCGAAGCGATGCCCTCATCCTGCCGTCCCACAGCGAAGGCGCCGGCTTGGTGATCCTCGAGGCGCAGGCCTGCGGGATGGCCGCGGTGGTCACCGGCGGCGATGGCAAAGCCGAAATGGTTGCCCCCGGGAGGACCGGAACCGTCGTCGACAGCGAGAACCCGTCGGCCGCTGACCTCGCCCACGCCGTGCTGGAATGGATGCCGGACGGTGCTGAAGCCCGCCGCCAGATCGCCGATGCTGCGCGCAGCTTCGTGGTCACTGAGCGGAGCGTCCACGGCGCAGCGGACATTCTCGACACGCACTATCGCACTCTGTTGGGCCGCTGACGTGCTTCTCGTCGCAGCAGCGACGATCAAGAGCCGGTGGGCGATTCGACGGACAGAGCAGTCGCTATGGTGATCGCGAAATCCGTGACCTTTCGCCCGCACCGCAGAAGGGCTTCCATGCTCCCTCACCCCTGCAGGGACGATGCATTACCTCGCTCGTCCATAACCACGCGACGAACGACTCCCGAGTGCTCAAAAGTGCTGGGACTCTGGTCAATGCAGGTGCGGATGTCACCATCATCGCGGTCTCCCGCACCACTCGCGGCGCCTCTGCTGGACGATTCCGCACCGATTCCGGCGTCTCGGTCGTCCGTGTTCCCGAGCTGTCACTGGATTCCCTGCTCAAACCAGCAGCGAAGCGCATCCGATCGCTGCTCGGACTGACCAGCGCGCGCGAGCAGACCGGCGCCGCCCAGGCAGCCCGCGCCCTCCCGAGCAGGACCACACAGGGTGCAGCCCCCACCCGCTCACCGGCGTCTCCCCCGACAGCAGACAGGGCCGCGATCACCCCATCAGCACCCACCCTGCGCCAACGAACCGGCGCGTTTGTGATGCGTGCCTGGGGACCGCTGCACTTGACGGCATACTGGGCTCGCGCCACCGCAGAACTCCTCCGCAAGCGCCCCGACTCGATCCTCGCCAACGACGCGAACACACTCCCACCAGCTGTTCTAGCTGGCCGGATTCTACGCGCAAAAATCGTCTACGACTCCCACGAACTATGGCGTCGGCGCAACGTCCGCCAGGATCACATCCTGGCCCCATTCGTCGAAGCTGTCATCGAACACATCGGCATTCGCTGCGCGGACCGGGTCCTCACAGTGTCCCCGTCGATCGCTGCCTGGCTGCAGCGCACCTACCGACTGCAGCGGAAGCCAGCGCTGCTGCGGAACATTCCCGTTGACAGCCCCACCCCGTCCCGCAGCGATGGACGACTCCGATCCCTCGCTGAGCTGCCTGATGACACCTCTGTCATCGCCTACAGCGGCTCCGCCACAAGCAACCACAGCCTGGAGGAGACGATCAGAGCACTCGCTCATCTCCCCTCCTCCGTTCACTTCGTGATGCTCGCCTTCGGTGATGACGAGTACCTGAGAGGCTTGTTCGCGCAGGCGAAGGACCTCGGTGTCCACGAACGGGTCCACCTGGTGGGGCCCGTTGCCCCGGACCAGGTGACGCAGGCCCTGGCCGACGGAGACGTCGAACAGGGACGCCTCCTGCGGCACGTAGCCGACGGTGCTGCGCCACCGACGGAGCACCGTGGTGATGTCCGTGCCGTCCACGAGGATTCGGCCTTCACTGGGTGTCAGAAGCCCGAGCACCAGATCCACGATCGTGGACTTGCCGGCGCCGGACGTGCCGACGAAGGCGACGGACGCACCCGCGGGAATGCGGAGACTGACGTTGCGGATCGCCGTTTCGTCCCGCACCGGGTAGGTGAAGGAGACTTTCTCGAACACGATGTCGTGCATGCGGTCGGAGAGCTGCCCGCTGTCCGGGCGCTCCTTGTGCTCGACCGCGGCCCTCGACTCGATGATGCGGATCGCATCGTCGCCGAACCCGGAGATCCGCTCCCTCAGTCCCGCTCATACGGGGTGTCTCGCGCCGGGTCTGCGTTCAGACCGGGGCCGACGAGCACAAGGCTCCATTCGGGGTCCTCAGCGCGAAGCTCCTCGAGCACATCGAGGGTGAACACCACGTCCTTGACGGGTTTGATCCAGCCGACCTGAGCGAGCTGCTTGCGGTCCGCGCTGCCCGAGATCTCGGGGCCGAAGACGCGGCTGAGGAAATTGTCGACGGTGACGATGCGACCGGCGTTGTTCACACCGGGGCTGAGGCGCTCCGGCAGTCGATGGACATGCGGGGACACGAACAGGACGCAGTCCACGCGGGAGAAGTCGGTGAACACCGGGAACGGGGTGTACACCTCGAACCGATGGAAGCGCACCGCTGAATGCCGGGGCGAGGTGTCGAGCCGGGCGCCCAGGTGAGGACGTGGTGACCCCATTCGATGAGCGCGGAGTCAGCCCATTCGTACGCCTCCTTCAGCGCAACGGAGGTCGCAAGGCGCTTCCCGCTGGTGACGAAGTCGTTCCGGGCGCGCAGAACACGCTCGCGACTCGGACGCTCCTGCACGGGCAGATCATTGACTTCGAACCGGCGGACCTCGAAGTGCCCATCGGCCTCCAGCGCCTCGATGACCGGCTCCACGAACGTCCAGTTCTTCTGCGCAATGACGAGCAGGGGAATGGGGGGCGCCCTCCCGCCGATCACGCGGCTCCCAGCTGGACCGCTCAGTCGCGGGCGGCGTCGGGCCGAGGAGCAGTGCCCCGAGTTCACTGCTGCGGAGCGGCTGCAGGAACTCGTCGGGGCTGCTGGCCAGCGGGGACCGCGCATGGGAGTAGTGGAGGTTCGGGTGGTAGGCGATCCTCAGGGCCTTGTCGTACCAGCGCAGGGCCTCGTCGACACGGCCGCGTCGATGTTCGTCGTCACCTCGCCGGAGGAACCGGGCCACCTGGCTGCGCCAGTCGGCAGGGGTGTCCGCGGAGTCCAGCTGCCGTTGGACAGCGAAGTACCGGCCGGTGTCGCCCCACCGACCCGGCAGAACCGGGTCAGACCTGTGGCGCGGCCGAGGGCCGCGTTCACAGTCCTGCGAATGTCAGGCGTTGCTGCTCTCGGACGGCAGGCTCACCACCGTGTTGTTCGCCGCGCTCTCCAGCACCGCTTCGACCGCGCGCACCGTGTGGAGGCCGTCACGCATGGTGACGTAGTTGTCGCCCGTGCCGAGGACGGCGTCGCGGAAGGCTTCGTGCTCGGTGGCCAGCGGTTCCTTCCGGTTGAGGGCGTAGCGGATCTTGTCGCCCTCGCTGACGCCGCGGAAGCTGGCGAAGGAGTCCCACATGTTGGTGGTGGATTCGCCGTTCTCGTAGAACCAGAGGTCGGCGGTGACGGTGTCGCCCACGAGGGCGCCCTTCTCGCCGGTGACCACAGTGGTGCGCTCCTTGAACGGGGACAGCCAGTTCACCAGGTGGTTGGTGATGATGCCGTTCTCCAGGCGGCCCGTCACGGACACCATGTCCTCGTATTCGCGGCCGGACTTGCCGGTGGACACCGCTGCGACCGACTGGAAGTGGGACTGCGCCACCCAGGCGGTGAGGTCGAGGTCGTGCGTGGCGAGGTCCTTGACCACGCCCACGTCGGCGATGCGGGCGGGGAAGATCCCCTGCCGGCGGGTGGTGATCTGGTAGAGCTCACCGAGCTGGCCGTCCTCGAGGCGCTTGCGCATCGCCTGCAGGGCCGGGTTGTACCGCTCGATGTAGCCGACAGCGCCGATGAGCCCGCGGGACTCGAACGCTTCGGTGATGGCTTCGGCCTCGTCGATGTCGAACGCGAGGGGCTTCTCCACGAGCGTGTGCACGCCCGCCTCAGCGAGCGTCATCGCAACATCGTGGTGGAAGGCGGTGGGGACGGCGACAACGGCGTAGTCGATGCCGGTCTTCACGAGCTCCTCAACACCGGGAAGGATGTCGTAGCCGGGGGCGGCGCCGTGCGGGTCGCCGCCCGGGTCCGCCACTGCCACGAGGTCCACGCCCTCGAGGTTCATGAGGTTGCGTGCGTGGTGGCGGCCCATCATGCCGAGGCCGATGAGGCCGGCGCGGAGATTCTTCGTCATGCTCAGGCTCCTGCGGTTGCGACCGTGTTCACGGCCTCGACGATGCGGTCACGGTCAGCATCGCTGACGCTCGGGTGGACGGGCAGGGACAGCACCTCTCGGGCCGCCTTCTCCGTGTTCGGCAGGTCGAGCTCCAGCTCGAACGCCGGCAGGCGGTGCACCGGGGTCGGGTAGTACACACCGCAGCCCACGCCGTGCTCCTCACGCAGAGCCTGCGCGAAGCGGTCGCGCTCCTGGGCGGACGCGCCGTCGATGCGGATCGTGTACTGGTGGTACACGTGGGTGGCCCCGTCGGCGACCTTCGGCACCACAACGCCCTGCAGGTGGGCGTCGAAGTGCGCGGCGAGCTCCTGACGACGCTTCGTCCACTCCTCCAGCTTCGTCAGCTGGACGCGGCCGATCGCGGCGTGGATGTCGGTCATGCGGTTGTTGAGGCCGGGGATCTCGTTCGCGTACTGCTTCTCCATGCCCTGGTTGCGCAGCAGGCGGAGGGTGCGGGCGATCTCCGGGCTCTCAGCGGACACCATGCCGCCTTCACCAGAGGTCATGTTCTTGGTGGGGTACAGCGAGAACATCGCCCACTGGCCGAAGGTGCCGACCTGCTGGCCGTTCAGCTCAGCGCCGTGCGCCTGCGCGGCGTCCTCCCCCACGAACAGGCTGTGCTTCTTCGCGATCTCGAGGATGCGGTCCATCGCGGCCGGGTGGCCGTACAGGTGGACCGGCTGGATGCCCACGGTGCGGTCCGTGATGGCGTCCTCGATGGCCGACGGGTCGATGCAGAAGGTGTCGATGTCGATGTCGACGAACACGGGGGTGGCGCCGATGACGGCGACGGAGTTGGCGGTAGCGGCGAAGGTGAACGACGGGACGATGACCTCGTCGCCCGGCTTCACGCCGGAGGCCAGCAGGCCGAGGTGCTGACCGGAGGTGCCGGAGTTGACGGCGACGCATTCACGACTGCCGGCGAGCTGAGCAGAGAACTCCTTCTCGAACTCGGCGACCTCGGGGCCCTGCGCCACCATGCCGGAGGCGAGGACACGGTCGACAGCGCGGCGCTCATCGTCGCCGATGATCGGCTTCGCGGCGGGGATCATGGGCTTGTTCATTCGGAATCCTTCTCGATCTGTACGGTGTCGGAGTCAGTCTCGCCGGAGCCGGCGGGTTCGGTGCTGGTGGCGGGTGCGGGCTGGGAGTCGGCGGCGCGCAGACCGCCGGTGGTCTCGTCGGGGACATACCAGGCGCCGGTCTGGGGGCAGACCCAGGCATCGGTGCCGTCGTCGGCGGGCTTCAGAGGAACCCCTGCGCGGCCCACCCAGGCGAGGCGCTTCGCGGGAACACCCGCCACGAGGGCGTGCGGGGGCACGTCGCGGGTGACGGTGGCGCCGGCGGCGACGGTCGCCCAGGCGCCGATCGTCACGGGGGCGATGCAGACGGCGCGGGCTCCGATGGCGGCGCCCTCCTCCACGGTGACGCCGACGGGCTCCCAGTCACTGGCGTCCTTCGGCGTGAGGTCGGGGTTGACGGCGCGCGGGAAGTGGTCGTTGGTGAAGACGGCGGCGGGGCCGACGAAGACTCCGTCGGCCAGCTTCGCCGGTTCGTACACGAGGGCGTAGTTCTGCACCTTGCAGCCGTGGCCCATGGTGACGCCGGTGCCGATGTAGGCGCCGCGGCCGACGATGCAGTTCTCGCCGAGGACCGCGTTCTCGCGGACCTGTGCCAGGTGCCAGATGGAGGAGCCGTCGCCGATCTGGGCGGCGTCGGAGACGTCGGCGCCGGGCGCGACG
The DNA here is from genome assembly GCF_022347125.1 of Helcobacillus sp. ACRRO. Classification (NCBI taxonomy): domain Bacteria; kingdom Bacillati; phylum Actinomycetota; class Actinomycetes; order Micrococcales; family Dermabacteraceae; genus Helcobacillus; species Helcobacillus sp. ACRRO. The sequence continues at coordinate 701 of NZ_JAKRNG010000008.1, read as the reverse complement.
CGGAAGCGGCCCTCGCTCGGGGCCGATGCGGTGGAGTCGTTCATGGCTTCGAGCCTACATTTCCCGACTGTCAGTCAGAGGGAGCGGCGCAGCGATTCTCCCTTGGAGACGGCCAGTTCTCGCAGTTCCTGCTGATATGTGACCATCCGCTCACGCAGCTGGGCGCCGTGCTCGGTGTTGTTCGCGCCGAGGATGCGCGCCGCGAGCAGTCCGGCGTTCTTCGCACCGCCGACGGAGACGGTCGCCACCGGCACACCGCCGGGCATCTGCACGATCGACAGCAGGGAGTCCATGCCGTCGAGGTGCTTGAGCGGCACCGGCACCCCGATGACGGGCAGCGTGGTGACGGAGGCGAGCATGCCGGGAAGGTGGGCGGCGCCGCCGGCGCCGGCGATGATGACGCGCAGGCCCCGCGCTTCGGCGGTGCGGCCCCACTCGATCATGTCCTCCGGCATGCGGTGGGCGCTGACCACGCCGACCTCGCATTCGATGCCGAACTCGGTGAGCGCTTCGTGCGCGTCCTTCATGACGGGGTAGTCGGAGTCGGAGCCCATCACGATGCCGACCAGCGGGCGTCCAGCGGCGTCGGCGTCCGGGGCGCCGGTGGCGCCGGAAGCGGTGGAGTCGGCGGCGGGGGTGATGTCAGTCATCGCGTCCTCTTTCGGGAAGGTCAGCGGGTGGTCGGTGGGTGGAAGCGGGGC